>JAUPLE010000328.1 GCA_030837085.1 Acidobacteriota bacterium
ATCTCAGCATGTCATAAGAATCAAGGACCTTTCCACTTTTGACGTCGATAAAAAAAATCGGCTGCGCCGGATTCCCACGGTCTGTATCGGCAAAAAAGGAAACCACGTAACAGAGATGGGCGTTGTCTTTCTTATCAAGGTAAATATACGTCCCATATTTCTCATTCCTGAAGTTCCATACCGCGCTGCTATCTTTTCCCTTATGCAGGTCTTGCCTTTGCCTTAATGCGGCCTGCGGATTCAACGATGACGCATTGGGAATCTCCACCACATCATCGGGAATACCCAGCGCCAGGTTGCCGTGGAGTTTGCTCACATTATTACTGCGGTCCCTGCCGACAATCGTTTGCATACCCCAGACAGGGATTCCTTTATATGTCTGCTCATATCGGGAATGCGTCACCCCCTTAAAATCCCTTGTCTGGCGGAGCAACCTGAATTGTTCATCCTGGGATAGGCCGAAAACCGGGCCCATTGCCGCGCCATTTCGATTAAGCTGCCCAATGAAATTGCCGGCATTTGCCGAAGTCAGATCAACTTTCCTGGCCGCCCATGAACTGGTAACCATAAAACAACAAACCATAATAACCAGCGTAAACGCAAAAAACAGTTTACGCTCAAACATCCTTTTCTTTCGTTTCATTTGTAAATCCTCCTTATATTCATTCATCGTTTAAATAAAACTTTTCATATTATCCATGGGCTAATAATAAAGCCAGGACATTGTTTTTTCACAGGGCCGAAAGTCCCTTTTTCAAAAAAAGGACTTTAGTCCCGGTGTAAGGAAATCGACCATTTTGCCTATTCATAAGTTCTAAAAAGATGTCGCTTTCATTTTCTTATTGACAAAAGCAAGAAAAAATACTATATTATTACCGAACAAGGAACGAACAATGCTCACACGAAGACAAAAAAAGTTTTTTGAACAACTGAAAGAAATGGTCAGAAGCAGGGGCTATTTCCCCACCGTAAGAGAAATAGGAATCGAAACCGGCCTGTCCTCACCCGCCACGGTTCATGCTTACCTGAACCGCTTGCATGACCGGGGCTACCTCAAACGCGTGGGCCGGCTCTGGGAGTTGGCGTCCTACTTTACCGCCGTTCCCCTGGTGGGAATTGTACCCGCCGGCAACCCCCAGGAAATATTCGAATCCCTCGGCGAAGAAATCGAACTGCCCGAATGGATGGTGGAAAGAGGCGGCGATATCATGGGATTCAGAGTGCAGGGCGAAAGCATGAAAGACGCCTATATCCAGGAAGGCGATGTGGTGGTAGTCAAACGCACCGCAAACGCCGACCCCGGCGAAATGGTGGTTGCCTATCTTAAAACCGACGGCGCCATTACCCTGAAACGCTTAAAAAAAGATAACGAAAAATACTGGCTGGTCCCGGAAAACCCGGAATATCAACCCATCTATGATCCCTTTGAACTGGTGGGAAAAGTCGTCGGCGTCTTAAGAAGATACCGCTAAAGAATACCAATGAAAACCCCCTTTGTACTCCATATCGATATCGACGCCTTTTTTGCCGCCGTAGAAGTCATGCTCAACCCCTACTTGAAAGGCAAACCCGTTATTGTCGGCGGCATGCCCGACGAACGGGGCGTCGTCAGCACTGCTTCCTATGAAGCCCGAAAATATGGAGTACATTCCGGCATGGCCCTGCGCACCGCCGGGCAAAAATGCCCCCACGGTATCTTCGTCCGCGGCCGCTATCACGTCTACAGCCGCATTTCAGAAAAATTCATCGCCTGCCTGACCCGCTTTTCCCCTCGCGTGGAAGCAGTCTCCATCGACGAAGCCTATATCGACCTGAGCGGCAATCGCTACCTCCACTCTTCCGTATACGCGCTGGCAGAAAAAATCAAAAAAACCGTCGAACGAGAAATAGGACTCAGCGTTTCCGTGGGCCTCGGCTTTTCCAGGCTGGGGGCCAAATTAGCCACCGAAGCCGCAAAACCCGGCGGACTTTTCATGGTGGCCGATGAAAAAACCTTTATCTCCAACCTGACCCTGGAAAAGATCCCCGGCATCGGCAACCATACCCTCCTCATCCTCCAGGCCATGGGCATCAAACGAGTAAAAGAACTGGAACGCGCCTACCCCGCCATCTGGAAACGAACCATTGCCCCCCATTTCTATTCCCAGTCCCGCTACCCCGCCGCCCGGGAAGCCAAAACCAAAAGCTTCAGTAGGGAAACCACTTTCCCCGAAGACATTACCGACCGCGATATGATCGTTTCCCACCTGGCTTACCTGGTGGACCGGTTATCCGTTTATCTCATCGATCACGACTATTTTGCCGGGCGCGTCGAGGTAAAAGCCCGGTTCAGCGATTTTTCCACCTACACCAAACGCATGCCCCTCGAATACCCCACCTACTCATATAATAATATATGGAGTAAAGCGCTCTTCTTATTGGACCAACTCATAAAAAAGAAAAAACTCCCCCTGCGCCTGGTGGGCGTCAAAGTCGAGGATATCGCATCGCAAAGGGACCTACTGCCCTTTATTTCCATCAGGAGCGAACAGTTGAGCCGGGGTGTGAGCGATATCAAGCGGCGGTTTGGCTTCTCCTCCATTTTCACTGCCCGCGAGTTATTGCTGGAAAAAATTTATCCCGTGGAGCGGGACGCCATCGTTTTGAAAACAGCGTCACTAACAAAATAAATTCGAAGCACGCCTTATGAAGCACGAAATCCGAAACAAATTCAAAATTCAAATTTTTAAAATTCAAAACAGAAACATGCCCACAGAACACACGGAACACACGGAATTTTTTAATAGGGCGCCCGCGCCGCGGGCTTTCGGATTTCGAATTTATAATAGTCTCTTCCACGTTTATAAACTTTTTCTTTATAAAGGGCTTGCATTTAGCGCAAATAAATTATACAATATAACTTTATCGGACGTCAGCGCGGAGAGGTGTCCGAGCGGCTGAAGGAGCACGCTTGGAAAGCGTGTGTGCTGGAAACGGTACCGTGGGTTCGAATCCCACCCTCTCCGATTAACGTATGGTCCGGGGGCCCGACAATAGGGACCTGTGAACCGTGTCAGGGCCGAAAGGCAGCAGCACTAAGCAGTCATCCTTATGTGTTCGGGATTTCCCGGGCCTCTTTATTTAATAAACGGAAGTAGAACGGAAAATCATGTACCTGGCATTAGCACGAAAATATAGACCACAGCGATTCGCAGATTTGATCGGGCAGCCCCATATCACCAAAACCCTGCAAAACGCAATCAACACGGATAAACTCTATCCCGGCCTGATCTTTTCCGGGATGAAAGGCGTAGGCAAAACCTCGGCGGCGCGTATCCTGGCCAAGGCCCTGAACTGCGCCAAAGGCCCCGCCTCCGAACCTTGCAATGAATGCGAAGCCTGCCGGGAAATTACCGGCGACAAATCCCCCGATTATATCGAGATCGACGGTGCCTCCAACAACGGCGTCGAAGAAATCCGCAACCTCAAGGAAACCGTCAAATACAGACCCCTGAAAAACCGCAGCCGCGTCGTGGTCATCGATGAAGTCCACATGCTCTCCAATTCCGCCTGGAATGCCCTGTTGAAAACCATCGAAGAACCCCCCGAACATACCTATTTTATCATGGCTACCACCGATTTCCACAAAATCCCCGCTACCATTATCTCACGGTGCCAGCACTTCGAGTTCAAACGAATTCCCCATGAAGTCATCATTAAACTCCTGAAAGAAATTTGCATCAAAGAGAATATCACCATTAGCGACTATGCCCTTTATTTAGTCGCTAAGTCCTCCGAAGGAAGTTTAAGGGACGCCAAAAAAATCCTGGACCAGGCTATTGCCCTTTCCGAAGGGGGTGATGTCAAAGATCAAAACGTCATCGACATCCTGGGCGTAATCGATGAAGAGACCTTTATCGACCTCAGCAAAAATATCTTTACCAAAGACAGGAAAGCCATCATCGAACAGGTCAACACCCTGGCCGAACGGGGCATGGATTTGAGATTCTTTTACAGTGAATATTTGAAATTCCTGAGAGACCTGATGGTCTTAAAATCCCTCGATGAATCCGAAAAACTTCACAGCCTGAATCCCGAAAATCTTCCCCGCATCAGGGAAATATTAAAAAACGTACGGGAGATCGAATTATTAAGATACTTTAACGCCGCCAAGGACCTGGAACAGACCATGCGCAATACCGAGAACCCCAGGATCATCCTGGAGTATCTTTTCTTAAAATTATCCTATTTTTCGTCCCTGGTTTCCATCGAAGAACTAATCGATGAAGTAAAAACCGGTAAGCGCAGCGACGATAGGATGGTTCAACAGGCTGCGTCCCCGTCTCCATCCCCGTCCCTATCCCCTATGGATGCAGTGATATCCGGTGCAGCCGCGGCCAGGACGCCTCAACCCGGAGGGAGCGGGAACAGCGGGGCCGCCGTAAACCCCGACCAATTAAAAAATCTCCTGGTGGAAAAAATAAGTCCCGAGAGACCCAGGTGGGCTCCTGCCCTGGGCGCAGCTTCTTTCGAAATGGGGCAAAATAAACTAGTAATCACATTGGCCGCCGATTTTGAACTCGCCTACAACACCATAATCGACCAGGCGGATTTCTTAAAAAAGATGGTTTTCAGCATCCTTAAACGAAACATCGACATTGAAATCGCATTAGCCGACACACCGGTAAAGGATGAAAACGCAAATATCGAAAACCTTAAAAATGATGAAAAAATAACCAATTTAATGGATAAGATAAAAGGTAAGATCGTAAATATCGAATAATATTTTATCGAGGAGGCAACAATGGCAAAGATGCCCAGTATGAATCAATTGATGAAAATTGCCCAGGATATGTCCAAGAAGATGGAAGAGCAAATGGATTCAATTGAAGTGGAAGGCAATGCCGGCGGGGGAATGGTAAAAGTAATGATGAACGGCCATAAAAACGTTTTGTCCGTGGAAATATCAAAAGAAGTCGTTGACCCCGATGATGTCGAAATGCTGCAAGACCTGGTAACCGCCGCCGTCAATGACGCCCTCGCCAAAGTGGATGACGAATTAAAAGACAACCTTGGCGGTATGCCCGGTATGCCCGGTATGCCTGGCGGATTCCAGTTCCCAGGGTTTTGATAAACAATACTACTAATAATAAGGCGGGAGATGTGAGTTGGTGACCTGTCATGTTTGAATTTACATCGCCGGTAAAAGACCTTATTGAAGAGTTAAAAAAGATTCCCGGCATTGGTCGGAAGTCGGCCCAACGCATCTGTTTCTACCTCTTAAGAACCGACAAACAGCTTGCCGTGAGCCTGGCCAAAGCCATATTAGAAGCGCGCGAAAAAACCTTCTTTTGTTCCGTATGTAATAACATAACCACCACAGACCCCTGTGAAATATGTACGGACACCGAAAGAGATAAGCTGAAGATTTGTGTCGTGGAAGAACCCTTTAACATCTATTCCATCGAGCGAACCGGCCTTTATAAAGGAACCTATCACGTACTCCACGGTAACCTGTCGCCCATCAAAGGGATTGGGCCCGATGAGTTGAAAATTTCCGGTTTGCTGGAACGGACCGCCGGCGGGAAAGTGGAGGAGGTTATCCTGGCCACCAGTCCCACCACTGAAGGCAATGCCACGGCCCATTATTTATCCGAACGAATGAGGCCGTACAATGTAAAAATCACCCGGCTGGCGTTGGGGATACCCATTGGCGCCGACCTCGATTACGTCGATTCCGTCACCATTGCCAAAGCCATGGAAGGACGCATCCAATTATAGGAGAAAAGAACGTCATGGGCAAATACCTGGAAATCCGGTGGCAAGGTCAGGCGGGTCAGGGCGTGATGACCGCCGCCGAACTGCTGGCCGAAATCCTGGCCCAGGAAGGAAAATATGTCCAGGCTTTCCCCGAGTTTATCACCCAAAAACAAGCGTCTTCCATCCAGGCCTTTAATCGCCTGTCGGACTTTCCTATCAAACGGCATGCAGGGCTGATTAACGCAGACGTAGTGGTTTTGATGGACGCCCGGTTGCTTTTAGATGTTAGTGTAAAAAAGAATACCGCGGATAATGCATCATATGTCGTGAATACCTATTTTACCCCTGATTATGTCAGAGAAAAACTCAATCTTTCCGAAGCCAATCCCATATATACCCTGGATGCGGATACCATTGCCAATGAAGAAATTGGGCGACTCCTGCCCAATATCCCTTTAATGACAGTTGTCCTGGAGGCCACTCATTTAATAACCATGGGAAACTTCCGGGAATCGTTAAAAAAAACACTATCCCAGAAATATAATCCCGAACTGGCAGCGGCCAATATTCGTACCGTGGAACGGGCATTGAGTGAGGTGAAACGATTATGAATCCCGGGAATGACAACGACGGAAAGAAATGGCACGAATTGCCCGGCGGGGGAATAAACCCGGACGCCGGCAACTCCCTGGAGAACTATACCGGTTACCTGCGCCGGGGCGAAAAACCTCAATTTAATCCTGATAATTGTATTAATTGTTTTTTTTGTTGGGTTTTCTGTCCCGAAAATGCTATAATTGTGGACGGCGAAAAAATAGCAGGAATTAACTATGATTACTGCAAAGGATGCGGAATATGTGTTAATGAATGCCCGGTCAGTCATGAGCCGTTACCACTTATTATGGTTGAAGAAAAAATCGAATTATGATATGATTCACAAAAAAATAAAAGAATACATAAAAAAGAAGAACCATGGCGTCGATTAAGGTATTGAATGGGAATGCAGCCGTTGCCGAAGCAGTGGGACAGGTTCACCCCGATGTGGTGGTGAGTAATCCCGTGGCGCCGGCTACCCCTATTCTTGAGAGGATCGCCTCGTTTATAGCTGAGGGCTGGTTAGACGCCGAAATAATCAATGCTGAATCTGCCTACAGCGCCATAAGCGCCTGTATCGGGGCTTCCGCCGCCGGCGGGCGAGTCATCAGCGCCACCGCTTCCCAGGGCCTGGCTGCCATGCACGAACTCCTTTTTGTCGCTTCATCCTTACGACTGCCTATCGTGATCGCGGTCGCCAACCGGGCATTGTCCGCTCCCATCAATATCCACGCCGACCACTCCGACGCCATGGCCCAACGTGACTGCGGGTGGATACAACTATTCTCCGAGAATTCCCAGGAAACCTATGATAACATCATCCAGGCATTTAAAATCGCGGAACACCCCGACGTCCGAAACCCTGTCATGGTAGGATTGGACGGTTTTATCACCTCCCACGAAATGACCAATATCTGGCTGGTAGAAACCGGTGAAGTCACTGACTTCGTAGGCAAATGCAATCCCGCCTATTCCCTCCTGGACAGCAATAATCCCGTCACGGTCGGCTCTCTCGATACCCCGGATTACTATTTCGAACATAAAGTCAACCAACTGCAAGGTATGGAAAACGCCCGGAAAGTCATCAAAGAAGTCGGCAAAGAATTCGGGGATCGCTTCAGCCGGTATTACGGCTATTTCGAATCTTATAAACTGGAAGACGCCGAATATGCAATCGTATTGATGAGTTCCGCCGCCGGGGCCGCCAAGGAAGTAGTGGATGAACTGAGAAGCAATGGTGAACATGTCGGGCTCTTGAAACTAAGAGTATTCAGGCCCTTTCCCCACCAGGAACTGAAAGAAGCATTGTCACACCTGGAAGCCATCGCCGTCCTGGATCGGGCTTTAATCCCCGGGAGTTTTGGCGGACCTTTATTTAATGAAACCCGGGCGGCGCTTTATGATATGGAAGATAAAAACCTCCCCCTGGTATTCCCCTATGTTTATGGACTCGGCGGCAGGGATATCACCATAGACAACTTCCGGGATGTTTTTAGAGACATCGAAGAAAAAAATACAGAAAAAATCGAAATAAAAACAGAATTGGCATTTATTAATTTAAGACAATGATGTATAATGACGATGAAATAAAATGATGACACTAAAGGAACTTGCTGAGAAAGAAGATTTGCTGACAGCAGGGCATGGGCTCTGCGCTGGCTGCGCCATTTTCCCCATCCTGAAAGTGGTCCTGCGCGCCAGCCAATATCCCATGGTGGTGTCCAACGACACCGGCTGCCTGCAAATGACCACTTCCCATTTCCCCCGTACTTCCTGGAAACTGAACTGGATTCACAGCGCCTATGGAAACAGCGCCGCTATCGTGTCCGGGATTGAAGCGATGTATCGTTCCTTGAAAAAACAGGGCAAATTCCCCCTGGAAAAAGAGCTGAAATTCCTGGCCATTGCCGGCGACGGCGCCGCCAATGACGCTGGCCTGGGTCCCCTTTCCGGCGCAGTCGAACGGGGTCATCATTTCGTTTATTTATGCCTGGATAACCAGATGTATGCCAGTACCGGCGGACAACGTTCCTCGGCAACGCCCATGGGCGCCGCGGCCCCGGACACGCCGGCCAGCGACGCTTTACCCGGGAAGATGCAAGCCAGGAAAAATATTGCCAGGATCATGACCGCCCATAAAATCCCCTATGTCGCTCAATCTGCCCCATGGATATGGCAGGACCTATATAAAAAAGCAGAACGCGCTTTTGAAACCCCGGGTCCCGCTTATCTGAATATCTTAAGCCCCTGTCCTTTTGAATGGAAAACACCCACACGCAAAACCATCGAATTAACCCGGCTGGCTGCCGATACCTGTATCTGGCCCGTCTACGAAGTAAAAAACGGGACAAAGCTTACCATCAATTATAAACCCAGGCAAAAATTACCCGTGACCCGGTGGCTGCAATCGCAGCCGCGGTTTAAACACCTGGAGCAGTCTGAAAACAAGTGGATCGTGGATAAAATCCAGGAAGAGGTAGATAAAGATTGGGATTACCTCCTCTCTGCCGAAACCGAACCAAAACATAGAGATAACTAAGATGCAAGAGAATTTTATAATATATAACGAAGAGTATGTATTGATCAAGGATATTTTGCAGGGTTTAAAAAACAACACCAGGGCCGAGATCGTTTTTATTACCGATTCCGAGGGGCACTGCATTGCCTCGACAGGGGAAGTGGAGGATTCCCATCTAAATTCGATCTCTTCATTGATCGCCGGGAGTATGGCCGCGGTAAACGGTATCGGGCAAATGCTCAAAATCGATAAGTTTAATACCATCCTGACAGAATCCAACACCAAAAACCTGCATATCTCACTGATCAATGACAGGACCATGCTGATCGTGATATTTGACCAAAGCTCAAACCTCGGCATTATCCGATTTAGAGTCAAAGCAGCGACTCAAGAACTGGAAAAAGTATTTATCACCATCAATGATAAACTCAAATCCAGTGCAATGGGAGATGGGGTATCTCCATTTGAAGGAGTCTCAGACGAAGATATCGATGAAATATTTGGAGATTAAATGTCGTTTCTAAACTATTCAACCAGAGAAATTAATTTTAAGATCGTTTATTACGGCCCGGGATTGAGTGGGAAGACCACCAACATCAAGACCATCTATAATAAAGTGAAAAACGATAATAAAGGAAAACTGGTAAGCCTGGCCACAGAGACCGAAAGAACCTTGTTTTTTGACTTTTTCCCGTTGGACCTGGGAACCGTCAAAGGCTATAAAGTAAAGTTCCATCTTTATACAGTACCCGGCCAGATTTATTACAGTAGTTCCAGGAAACTTATTATGAAAGGCGTCGACGGCGTCGTATTCGTGGCGGATTCCCAACGGGAACGATTTGAAGCCAACCTGGAAAGCATCAACGATATGCTGCAAAACCTGAAGGACTACAACATCGAATTCGATACCTTACCGTATGTCCTCCAACTCAATAAAAGGGATTTACCCAATATCACACCGGCCAACGAATTGATCGAGGCCCTCCGGCGCAGGGAGGAACCCGTCATCGAAGCCATGGCCCTCAAGGGCGAAGGTGTGGTCGAAACCCTGAAAGCCATATCCAAACTGATTATGGTGGATGTTAAAAAGAAATTGGGATGAGAACTCCCTCGCACCGGACCCTCATTTTAAAAAAAAAATTACGATTTGCTGCTCTTTTTTCATTACAGGTATTGACTTTACACGCGTTTTAGGGTAAATTTAAGTTTCTTTTTTATTTAAATAATAGTAATGCAAATAGGAGGAATTAAATATGAATAAAAATGAATTGGCTCTTCAAATGGTTAAGGGTACCGGTGGTACCAAGAACGATGCATTGAAAGTGATCGATACATTTGTGAAAGTCGTCGCTGAAGAGTTAAAAAAGAAAGAAGGTAAGCTGACCCTGGTGGGTTTCGGCACCTTTAAAACAATTGTCAAGAAGGAAAAGAAAGGGAGAAATCCCCGGACCGGTAAAGAGATCGTTATTCCCAAAAAGCGGGTGGTAAAATTTGTAGTAGGAAAAAAATTAAAGGATTCGATAAAATAATCCAGGTAATTACTATTTATAGGCACGTAGCTCAGTATTGGTTAGAGCGCTACCTTGACACGGTAGAGGTCGGCGGTTCGATCCCGCCCGTGCCTATTTTTTTTAGAATGGATCATCTAAGAAATAAATGGGAAAGGAGTGTGGACACATTTATGACTGAAATAAGCCGAACAATAAATATTAACGAGTTTAATTATGAAATATAAGAAACCCAGAGGTAAAAAAAATCCCCATCTCATCAACGACGAAATCAAAGCGCCGGAAGTCCGGTTAATCGATGAGGAGAAAAATCAATTGGGAGTCGTTCCCCTGGCCGAAGCATTAGCTGCGGCAAGGGATAAAGAATTGGACCTGGTCGTCATTTCACCCAATGCCGTCCCCCCCGTGTGTCGGCTCCTGGATTATGGAAAATACCTTTACTCCCTGCAAAAGAAAGCCCATGAAGCCCAGAAGCAGCAGCGCAAGGTCCATATTAAAGAAATCAAATTTACCCCGGTCATCGGGGAACACGATACTGAAGTAAAATTGAAAAAAGTAAAAGAATTCCTGGATGATGGCGATAAAGTGAAAGTCACCATCTGGCTAAAAGGAAGACAGAAACGGAGACCGGAAATGCTGGACGACATGACCAACAAGATCATGGAGATTTTGAAAGACATTTCCGAAATTGAAGCCCCGCCGAAACGCGAAAAATGGAGCTGTCACATCCTGATAGGAAAGAAAAAAGGAGAGAAAGATGCCAAAACTTAAAACACACAAAGGAGCACAAAAGAGATTCCGGTATACCGGTTCCGGTGAAATTAAAAGAAGCCAGGCCAATGCCTCGCATATCCTGACCAAAAAAAGCCGAAAACGGAAACGGAGCCTCAAACAATCTACCATTGTGGTAAAAGAAGAATTCAAACGGATAAAGACACTACTGCCTTATTCATAATTCATAGGAGGAAAACATGCCGCGAGTTACTCGAGGAAATAAAAAATTATTAAGAAGAAAGAAAATACTAAAATTGGCCAAAGGATTTTTCGGCGCCAAGCGAAAAAATTACCGCAGCGCCAAAGAAGCAGTGGAAAGGGCGCTGCAATATTCCTACAGGGACCGCAAAGCCCGGAAAAGAGATTTCAGGGCCCTCTGGAATACCCGCATAAACGCCGCTGTCAGGGAATACGGGCTGAGCTATTCCCGTTTCATCGACGGTCTGAAAAAAATGGACATTCGCTTGAACCGCAAGACCTTATCCAACCTGGCCGCTTCTGAACCGCAAACCTTCGGCAAGATCGTTGAAAAAGTTAAATCCAACGCCTGAGCCATGATGTTGTAAGCGTATGATTAATGAACTGAAGAAGGAGATTGATCAAGCAAAAACTACGTTCTTGAAGGAGGTTGGCGAAGTTCAGTCTCAAGAAGATTTCAGGAATATAAAAGAGAAGTATACCAGCAGGAAAAAGGGAATTCTAACCGGTTTCTTACAGCGTCTAAAAGATGTACCGCCGCCGGATAAACCTACTGCCGGGAACGCCGTCAACCAACTGAAAGTCCTGGTGGAAACCGGTTTAAATGAAGCTGAAGCACGATTGACCGCCCTAAAAGCGACAAAAGAGACCCATGTCGACCCTACCCTACCCCCTTTCGTTTACCCCGTAGGACGGGCCCACCTCCTATCCGCCATTCGCAAAAGGGCCGAAGATATCTTCATCAGCATGGGCTACGAAGTCGCCCATGGCTATGAAGTGGAACTGGAAGACTACAATTTCACCACCCTCAATTTCCCCGAATACCACCCGTCCCGCGATGAACAGGATACCTTTTTTATAAAAGATTTCCCCGATTACCTGCTGCGAACCCATACCTCACCGGTACAAATCCGCTACATGAAGCAACATAAACCGCCCCTGAAAATCATCTCCCCGGGCAAAGTGTTCCGGAAAGATGACCCGGACGCGACCCATTCCCCCGTATTTCACCAGGTGGAAGGTCTATTGGTGGATAAGAATATCCATTTCTCCCACCTGAAAGGAACATTGGAACTTTTTATCAAAGCTTTTTATGGGGAAAATATCAACGCACGGCTAAGGCCCAGTTACTTCCCCTTTACCGAGCCCTCCGCCGAATTGGATATCAGTTGCTTCATGTGTTTCGGTAAAAACCCCCTGTGTAAAGTATGCAAGGGAACCGGCTGGATCGAAATACTGGGCTGCGGTATGGTCCATCCCAAAGTCTTATCGAATTGCGATATCGACCCCGAAATCTATTCAGGATTTGCCTTTGGCATGGGTATCGAACGCATCGCTATGTTGAAATATGAAGTCAGCGATATGCGCATGATGTACGACAATGACCTGAGATTTAACTGTCAATTCGGTTGATGGAAAATAGGAAACAATAAACGCCATGAGACTCAATGCGGATTACTTGAAAACCTTTGTAAATATCGATATGGCGGCGCCCCAATTAAAGGACTTGCTGGTGAGCGTCGGCATGGAAGTCGAAGAAGTTATTGATCATAACGGGACTCCTGTTTTCGAAATCGAAATTACCCCCAACCGGCCCGACTGGTTGTCCCATTACGGCGTTGCCAGGGAGATTTACGCTAAACAGCCGCAATTGAAACTTGCGCCCCTGGAACTCTATCAGTTCGAAAAAGAAATCAGCCGCGAAGGTTTTTCCCTCTTCATTGAAGACAGCAGCGACTGCGGAAGGTATTCCAGTTGCATTGTCCGGGATGTCACAGTCAAGGAATCGTCCCCGTGGCTGAAAAATCTCATGGAGAGCCTGGGGTTAAAGTCCATTAATAACATCGTGGATATATCCAATATTACCCTCATGACCCTGGGCCATCCCATTCATATTTTTGACCTGGACAAACTGGCCGACGGCCAGATCATTGTGCGCAGGGGCAAACAAGGCGAAAAATTGGTTCTCCTGGATGAAAAAATCGTCGATCTAACAAGCGAACACCTGGTAATTGCCGACAAAGAAAAATCCGTGGCCCTAGCCGGCGTCATGGGCGGCCTGGAAACCGGTGTCGCCGCTGGGACAAAAAATATCCTGGTGGAAAGCGCTTATTTCGACCCGGTACGTATACGGAAAACCGCCAAACAACTGGACCTGAGAACCGATGCGTCATATCGCTTCGAACGGGGGGCCGACATACTTGCTACACCCGCCGCCATCAAGATTTTCCTGCATATGCTTTCCCAGGATCACGGAACGCCCCTCAATATCACCTGGTATCATGACCTTTTCCCCCGCACGGTTACACCCCAACGGGTGACGTTAAAAAAAGATTACCCTTCCATTTACACCGGTATCGACATCCCCATGGATATCTGCGGCCAGGTGCTGAAACACCTCGGCTTTAAACCGGAAGACCAGGGCGATCAATGGGAAGTGGAAGTGCCTTCTTATCGGGTAGATATCTACGGCAAGCAAGACCTGGTTGAAGAGATCATCCGCATCTATGGCTACGATAAAATGGAATCGGCGATTCCCCTATCCTTGAATACCGTGGTCAGGATGGATAAAAAAAGAGAATTCATCCAGGCCGCCAGGGAATATTTAACCGCTTCCGGATTGTACGAAGTCATCAATTACAGTTTCCACAGCCCCGAAGAGAACCAGCGTTTTTCCGCGGCCCACCCCCAGTTTCATTCCGTCCTGGAATTAAAGAACCCCATCGGCAAAGATTTTTCCGTAATGCGGAATTCCCTTATCCCCGGGCTGCTGCGTAATACCGCTTTAAATTTTAATCAAAGTCTCAACCGGGTCGCCCTCTTCGAATTCGGCAGGGTTTTCGGCATCCACGACAACAAAATACAGGAAGAAGATTATCTCGGTATCAGCGCTTCCGGCGAATATGCCAGGGCCGATTGGCAAACCAAGAAAACGCAGCCCTTTGACCTATACATTTTCAAATCCATACTAGCGGCGTTGTTTAAAAAATTGTTCCCGGAAGCGAATGTGTCATTTGTTGAAAAGGAGTTCCCTTTTTTCATAAGCGGAACCGGCCTGACCATCGTACTGAACGGAGTCCAAGCCGGGTACATGGGAGAAATCACCCGCGACATATTGGAAGCTGACAAGATCGCCCTCCCTGTCTTCGCCGCGGAGATGAAACTGGAAACCTTGCTGCAAACTTTAAAAGAAAACCATTTTAGCACGTGGAACAGATACCCTTCCACCAGCCGCGATTTTTCTTTCCTGATCGATAGGAAAATTAAATACACGCAATTGGAAACGGCTATCCGGGAGATTAAACCCGATACGCTGGAAAGTTGGGAACTAACCGATCTGTATGACGGGAAAAACATTCCCCCCGGCCAGGTCAGTTTCTCAATGAATTTTGCTTACCGGGGTAAAGACAGGACGCTGGTCAGCGATGAAGTCAATGCCATACACATTGATTTCACCGCCCAATTAAGCAAAAGACTGAATTTAACCCGGAGATAAACGATAAATAGGAGTTACATGAAATAATGAATATAGAGGAATTAGATAAATTAGAGGGAAAAATTAACCATATGGTTAACAAGTTGAAGTTGTTAAAGGATGAGAACAAGAAGTTAACTACGGAAATCGAGGATTTAAAGAAAGAGACAACACTGAATTCAGATGAGCGCAACCAGGTAAAGCAGAAAGTCGCCGCGTTAATCGAGTTGATCGATTCGCTTGAACAAGAATGATGACGAGGGAAATTGAAGTCCGG
>JAUPLE010000329.1 GCA_030837085.1 Acidobacteriota bacterium
TCGGCGAAACTCCGGGAGGAAATGACCATAAAAATTTCGTCCCTTATCCGGGGTATCAATAATTCGTTGTTGGTGATTTGGGTTACCAGTTTTTTCTCATCGATGACAAGGTTGATGGACACTTCGGCGTAGCGCCTGGCAAAGGGATCATTGAGGTTGACGGTAAAGGGGTCCAGCAGGATGATGCCGGGCTTTAAGTTGGTTGCGTCCGCTTCACCCAGGATTTGAACTTCACCGGGAATACCGGTCCCGGTTATTTTTTCTTTCTGTTCCTTCGGCTGGGTCTGACCGCCCTGTCCGCCCTGTCTCGCGGTGGTGTTCCCTTGGGTTTTTTGATTATCACCACCGCCGGAGAGGAATTTCCCGGCAAAAAAACCGCCGGCGCCGATGACCCCGGCAATGATAATAATCGTCAAAATGAGGGGGAACCGGCTTTTATTGGCGCGCGTAAGTTCCCCCGCTCTATCTCGAAAACCTTCATCAGCCATAGTATGCAACCTCCTTATTATTATTCATTAATCATTATTAATAATGATATTTATTTCAACCCGCCGGTTCCGTTGGCGTTCTTCCGGGAGCCGGTTATCCGCGACGGGCCGGTAAGGACCGTAACCTGAGACGGAAATTTTATTTTTATCCACGCCGTTCTGTATTAAGAACCGCGCGACGGTCAGCGCACGGTCAAGGGATAATTCCATGTTATCGATTTTGTCCGTGGCCAGCGCATCGGTATGGCCTTCAACCGCCACATTGAAAGGTGAAGATTGAATGACAGGGATGAGTTTCAACAGCAGCGGTTTGGCTTTCACATTCAATTGATCCTGGCTGGCCCCGAAACTTAACTGTTCGGAAACGGCCAGGGAGATTTTGTTCTCATTGTAATTTACATCCACGCCCTGGAAATCACTGCGGGTAAACGTATCTTCCAATTGATTCAGCATGTTTTCGGCTTCCGGGGTCATCCAGGGTAATTTTAAGCCTTTGATCAATGCGAATTTATTCGATTGAGTGGGGCGCTGTTTCCCGCCAATGCCGACGCCCCAGCGTTTTTGCTCGACGCTTTTCCAGAAACGTTTGTATTCGATTGTTTTAAAAGTAGAGACCGCGATAATGAAGATAAAAAAGGTCAGCAGGAGGGTGAGCATATCGGTAAAGGTGAGTTCCCATTGCTTTTCCGTCTCATCGGTGTGGACCTGGGGCCTCGTGTTCAAGTTGCTTGCGCTGTATGTGTTCACAGTTCCGCCTCCTTGAAAATAATTTCCACTTTATCCTGGGATTTGCGGGTGTTGGCAAAAGCGTCGCCGCAGCCTGAGACTTTTAGTTTTTCCGGGTTAATTTCCTTTGCCAGGAAATAGTGATAGACTTCGGCGGCCCGTTTGGCGGAGAATTCCAGGGGATCGCGGAATCCCGGTATGATTTTAGAGGCGGAATAGCCTTTTATTTCCACCAGGTAGGGCAATTGGGAAACCAGGTAAGTAATACGGGAAAGAAAACTTTTGGCTCTTTCGGTTAATTCTTTTTTGCCTTCCTGGAAAGTGACGACTTCCGGCAAGATAACGCATACCCCATTATTTCCTTCTAAGACTTCCAGGTCTTTCACCTGGGTGAGTGTCAAAAATTCGTCCATTAATTTTTTATTAATGCCCCTGGATTTCATACGGTTGATAACGTTGCGGATGGGTTCCGTATTTTCGCCCATTTCCATTTCCAGGCCGAATTGGCTGCCCTTTGGCTTTTCTTCGGGCATTGAAAGGTGTTCTTTGAAACTCCGTTTAAAGATATCGATTTTTACTTTATCTTTTTCGGCAAAGGTGGTGAGGAATATAAAGAGGGTTAACAGGACCAATCCCAGGGAGATGAACAAAGGCATCCAGGGCCATACGCCGAGGATTTTCATATCTTCATCTCCGTAATAAATTTTCATAGCAGTTCCTCATGATGCGAGCCACACCCGGAGACAATAAAACCTCTTGGTGCTCCTTTGTGCCTTCGTGCCTTTGTGGCTATTTTCATTTCAGACCTCACGTTGCTTCACTTTTCATATAGAGTCGGCGGTACTCGGTGGGCAGGAAGGAGACCATGCGTTGTTCCACCATACCCGGGACTTCGCCGGATTGGATCGAGAGGATGCCGGCCAGGATCATTTCTTTTTTGAGGATTTCCGCTTCGGAGCGTTCTTTCAGTTTACCGGCAATAGGGAGGAACAGGATATTGGCCAGGATAGCGCCGTAAAAGGTAGTGACCAGGGCCAGGGCCATGGAAGAGGCGATCTGGTTGACGTCGTTGAGGTTGCGCAGCATCAGGATAAGGCCGATCAGGGTGCCGATCATGCCGAAGGCCGGCGAGTATTGGCCCATGGCTTTAAAGATGGAGATGCCCACGCGGTGCCGGGCGGCCAGGAAATCGATCTCGTTGCGCAGGACTTCCTTGATGGCTTCCGGTCTTGCGCCGTCCACGATCATGCGCAGGCCCTCGTAGAAAAACTGGTCGTCCACTTCATTGATGACTTTATCCAGGGCCAGGACGCCGTCTTTCCTGGTGAGTCTTGAGTAGCGTACCAGTTCCGGGATAATGGAAACATAATCGGTTTCTTTGTGAAAGAAAGCGTTTTTCACGACTCGCAGGACGCGGATCAGGTCTTTCATGGGGTAATTGATGAGGGTAGCGCCAAAGGTGCCGCCCAGGACTACCAGGAGCGAGCTTAAATCGAAAAATATGGAAAATTCGCCCCGGGTCATAATGGCAATGGCCAGCAGGCCAAATGCGCTCAAGATTCCCAAAAATGTAGCAATGTCCAAAACAAACCTCCAACAGGAAAGCATAGCAACTTTTATACCAATAGGGATTTTCCTTGTTCAGCTTGTTTTACATTACCTTTCGGTCTATTTTCCCACAATCGCTTTTGTCATTTATTTGACAGTAACGCCGCTTTTTGCATGTCCCCTTTTTTTGTGTAATTCCTTCCAAAGTCCATTACCTGGATTTTTACACGTTTAACCAGGCCGCCGGTCGGAATCAAAAACAATAGCTTCCAGGAGGTAATTACCGATATTTCGCTGTTGCACATCAAACCCAGCGCCCATGAGAACAATTTCTTTCCCCCCGGCCAGGTATTTTTCATAATATTTCATCTCTCTGATCTGGTCTAAAGCCTCATGCTCGCTGCCCATCTTAAATTCCATGATAAAAATTTTACTTGCTGTTTCCAGTACAGCATCGATGCGCCCGGTATTGGTGGGTTCCTCGCATCTGACCTCGGCCCCGGCTAATTTCA
>JAUPLE010000330.1 GCA_030837085.1 Acidobacteriota bacterium
AAATATCCCTTCTATTTTTTCAGGGTCAAATTGCGTTAATGACGTGCCGATCTCTTTCTCTAATTGTTTGATAATGTCTAAATCATTTAATCTTTCCGTGACTTTAGAATCCCCAGGATTTACATTTTGAATTTCCTTTAGAATTTCCTCGATTGCTTTCCCCTTTTTACCCCGCCAAACGTTTGCCCTATCTTCTGCTTCAAGGTGGTCCAGCTTTTCATAAAGCATTTCCAGGTATTCCTTTCGCGCTTTATCTCGATTAAGTTCAAAAAATTTTTTAAAGAGGTCTAATGCCTTATCCAGGTACGTTGTGTCTTCAGCCATGCGATCTTTATAACATCTCGCCAGGTAAAACAGGGCCTCAAATTGATAAGGGGATTTTTCCAGGATTTGCTCATAGTGCCCGATGGCCTGGTTATAGTTCTTATGGTTGAAATAATAACGGGCATTATTGAGATGAAACGCAATATCTTCATCCAGCGAAATTATTTTCTTCGAGATTTCCTCTATGGTTATCTCATTTATAATCCATTGCCTGATGAACTCAACACTGAAGTCATACACGGAACCATCATTATTACTCTCTTTAATAAACGAAAAGTTTCTCAACCTGGTTATCGTTCCAGGAAACTTTTCAACCGCAGGCGCCAGGTCCAGGGAAAACGCTTTCTTCTCAATGGTGGCTCTATTAATGGGCAAATTTTCTTCTTTGAGTACCGCCATCAGGTAAAGGATGACCTGGTCATTGGCGGAGAGGCTGTCCCATACCCAAAGAACGCCAGAGGCGAATTTTTTAACGGTAGGAATAAACTCTTCCCGGACAATTTTCCTGGAAATGCTCTTTTTTTTATTCTTTTCAGCGTTATCGAAAGAGGAAGCGGCCAGGCACTGGGTAAAATAGGGGTGGCCGGAAGTCAGCATATACATCTCATTAATCGCTTCCTCCTCGAAGGGTATAATATCGTCGGAAAGTTTTTTCAAGAGATATTTGGTCTCCTCCAGTGAAAAATTGGAAATTTCCTGCTGAGGATCAAATTTTGTGATCTGTCCGAATCGGTGCCGGTCCAGGTCTTTGTAATTACGCCCTACGGCAAAAATAATCTTTAGGGGATATTTTTTTAATTTTACCTCTTCCAGCAGGCTTACCATAAAAGGGATGAAGGTTTTATAAGCAAAGGCACCGACAATTGAGTCGCCTTCGATATCTTCGATTTCTCCCAGGACATCGAATTCATCGAACAACAGCAATAATTGCCCTTTACCGCTTCTAAAATCCTTGAATACCAGGGGAATAAATCTCTCTTTAAAATTGAATGATGCATGGGAGTCTTTAAAATCATTTTCTTTGATTTTTAACTTTAACTCAAGGGCAACGGCGATTTGTTTTGCAATTTCGAATAAAAGTTGGGGTAATTGCGTCCGGGCTTTATCCTGCAAATTAAAATAAACAGGGTAGGTATGATTAACTTTATTGGCGATATCTTGTATTTTTCGTAACAGGGAAGTTTTCCCGATTCGACGCTGGCCGAAAACAGTAAAGTTATATTCATTCTCTTTTGTAAGAAATAACAGGATATTGTCGAGGATCTCTTGCCTGCCGAAAAATTCTTCGCCTTTTACCGGTGAACCGTGATTGAAGGGGTTGCGGCTTCGCTTGAGAGAAATTTGTTTCTGTCTGGCCGTTTTCATCGGCTTGTTTTATCCCTTTATCTGGGTTTTCAAATATTCTTCGATACCTTTGAAAAGCAAGGTCAACGCTTTATCACCCAAAGTTTTACCGATCTTTCCAAACAGGCCTTTGAGTTTCTCAAGCGTGGGTTTGGGCATATAGGTGCCGCCCCAGCTTTTGACGGTCTCAGCGAAAATTTCGCCGTATTCCTTCTTTATTTTCTTAAAATGAACTTTGGAAACGGCGCCTCCGGCTTTATGTTCGTAGATGATGGAAAATAAAACCTGGACAAAATAAGGATAACCCTGGGTCATTTTAAAACAGAATTCGATTTCCTCGTCGGTCAATTGGACGGGATTGTCCTTTAGATAGTTTTGGGCCAATTCCTCCACCTGGGAATGGCTAAACCAATCCAATTTTATACTCTGGGTTATTAAACCGGACCCGATTCTCCTGATGATATCCTCTTTTAACAGGTCGTGGGGCGTATGGTTGGCCGCGAATATGCAGCTAAATCTCTTGACCCCGTCTTTAGACGCTGAGGCGCTGCCTTCAGTGAGAGTATTCAACTCGGCTAAAAGCGACGATGCGGATTCGCGATCCCCGGCAGCCAGGGTTTCGATAAAAGCATCGAATTCATCCAGCAAGAAAACGATATAATACTTCTTTTTGAAATGAAGATAATCCAGGGAATTCAAAAAGTTTTTTTTCGCATCCTTCTCCCGGCTCTCCAATTTAAAATCAAAGAAACTCTTAAGGCTTTGTTGAAGATTGTTAAAGAAATCCTCCCGGGACTTGTTATCCTGCACATTCAGATAGACGAATGCCACGCTAAAATAATCGTCTCTCCCGCCGTATAAACGGACTTTCTCATTATTGTCTTCATATGTCGATTGGATATATCTTAACAAAGAAGTTTTGCCTACCTGTCGTTCACCGGTAATCCAGACATTACCCAGCGTTTTACCGGTAACCGTTTCTTTCCAAAGTTTATTGATCATTGCTTCGCGATTGTAAAAATCCGCTCCGCGGACCGGGGCATTGTAAATAAACGGGTTTGCCGGAACATTCTTCTTTTCCCTCAAGCGTTCACTGTCCATTTTGTCATATCCTCCATTGCGGCAGTTAGCGGTAATAAATATACTCTTATTCTTGCCATTCGTCAAGTAGGGCCTCCGACCACTTGAAATTTTTTTTTCACTATAGTCGCTTTCCTCCACCCGTCCTGCTTTTTTCCCCGGCTTAATGCAAACGAATTGTTTTAAGGAAAATGCAATTGAGAAATTGGTAGATTGGTGAGTGGTGGAGTGGGGAATGATGATTGATGAAAAAAGAAAAAATCGGAGTCTGGGGCAAGAAAAAGAAAAATATTGAAAATAGGAGGTTGAACTTTCCCCCAATTTTGTGTATATTATAAAGTATGAGCCGTCAAGATAAAATTGAATTGGAAGCTGTATTCTGGGATTACCCCGAGTTCAGGGACCAAAACTATTTACGGCAATATCTTAAAAATAAAAATGGAAAAAGCGGATACTATTGGGTAATGAATCGATTCCTGGAGTATGGCCGGGTGGTGGATACTTTCTCCGTGTTTGATATCCATGAAATAGCCGAAAGTTTATCGAAATTGAAACTATCGATTCATGCATTGAAGAAATGGAAACGGATGGTTGAAGTATATGGCTAAATTAGTAGAGAACCTCAAGGG
>JAUPLE010000331.1 GCA_030837085.1 Acidobacteriota bacterium
AGTTGCGCTGTAAACGGAGATAAAACATCGCAGGTGAAAGGGCCATAATTTTTAATGACTTCTGCTTCGTGAGTATGTAAGTGTTCTTTATGTTCGGTTTCTTTTCCTCCTATGAAAATAGCACAATTTTTTATTGGGCTGGTTCTTCCATATCCGAGAGCCTTTCGCAAATCATTCAGCTTAGAAAACATCCAGGACTCATTGGCGGTATCATAGTATATCAACAGTGCGTCGCAGAGACAAAGATTTTCTTTATGCATTTCACGGCGCTCGGTTTCGCTGCCCTGGAAAAGTGGCAGTTTAACCTCAAATCCCTGGTCAAAAAGACAACGATCCAGGAGTTTAACAGATTCCAGATCCTGTTGATCGCACAACAAATAAACCCACTTTCTTAAGGGGCTAGGGGGCTTTATCTTCGGCGGCTTGCTCAGCTCTGCCAGGGTATCCTGGATATGGGTTTTAAACTCTTCCAACCCGGTCTCCAATAATTCCGTTCTTTTAACCTGGGGAGCCTCATTCCGCAACGCGTCAATATACTCCTTTTGAGGAGCACTTTTGATTTCTTTATCTATACCCGGCGGAACCAGGATCAGGCGTGTTAGTTGTTCATCTTGACATAACTCCGCGGCCAATTGGTTCTGCAATACAACGATCGATTGCTTTTCTTCTTCAGGAATGAGACCATAAAGATTACCGATCAAATGCACGGAAAGTTTGCAACGTTTTAAATATTCATGGACGCAAGAGCTAAATTTTCCATCTTTTGAAAGATAAGGAAGTGGGCGATCAGGGAAAATGGTATAGCCCTGTAATATTAAGTCACTCCGGATATTTTCCCGGACTTCCCTGAGATCGGAAGTGGTTTCAGCCAGGTATATGCACTTTGCGGGGGGATTCACCGGCGGCTGTACCCTGGTTTTGTCCGGTTGATCCATTTCCTCGATAAGTTTGTAAATATCACCGGCCACTTCGTTCAACCGTATCCAATATTTCGAACCTTTTTCCTCGCTAAACTCAATGATATTTTGTTTTTCATCCAATTCACAAAAATCATATCCCAATAACCCCCTGAGTTCATCCGGGTGCCGGTCATGAGAAACATGGGTTTTAATCACTTTGAAAACCCGGGACTTATTGCCGATATGAGAGCCTAAATCACTTTTCACGGCAGCTTGAAGGAAAAGGTTTAATTCGTCCTTGCACCATTTGGAATTCAGGTAACAGGGAGAAATCACTACCAGCAAGATTTTTGTTTTATTAAGCCTGGCGATGATCTGGTCTGAAAATTCATCATTGCCCTGTAATTTATTGTCGCGCCAGATTTTGGGTTCTCTTCCCAGCAACTGCGCTAGCCGGATGTCAAAGGAATAATGAAACCTGGAAATCCAGCCTTCCTCATCTTTGCTGAGGGGCTTATTATCCAGGTGAGTATAGCTAATAAATACATCGTATTCAAAATCCATCCTTTAACTCCAGTGGAACATCAAAATATTTTAAATTATTAAGAAAGTAAAGTCAAGCCTATTGAATATCCTATTATTTTAGGTTATATTATAAGCATGAGAAATACAGAATTTTTCCCTGTCTTAATCAATATCGTCGAAACCCGGAGGCCGCTGTGAAAGCGAAGTATATCAACCCCTACACTGATTTCGGCTTTAAAAAACTCTTCGGCGAAGAAGCCAGCAAAGATTTGTTAATCGATTTCCTCAACCAATTACTTCCCGCCGAACATACCATCACTAACCTTACCTTTAGAAACCCGGAACAACTGGGTGCTGTCGCCGCTGAACAAAAAGCGATTGTCGATATCCACTGCGAAAATGAAAAAGGCGACCAATTTATCGTGGAAATGCAAAAGGCTAAAATTAAATTCTTTAAAGACCGGGCCGTGTTCTATACGACCTTCCCAATCCGGGAACAAGCGGAAAAAGGCGATTGGGATTTTAAATTAAAGCCGGTTTATTGCGTGGCTTTGCTGGATTTCGAATTTGACGACCACCGGGCACAAAAAAACCACCTCACCCATGTCCAATTGAAAGATCAATATTGCCAGACTTTCTACGATAAACTGACGTATATATTTATCGAAATGCCACGATTCACAAAAAAAGAAAGCCAACTGGAAAACCATTTCGACAAGTGGTTGTATTTTTTAAAACACCTGGAAAGTATTGAATCAATACCGGAAATATTAAATGAGCAAGTATTTCTGAAAGGATTCGAAATAGCCCAGATCGCCAATTTTGACGAGAAGGAATTGAGTGAATACGAGGAAAGCTTAAAAATTTACCGTGATTTGAAAGGCGTCATCGATACTTCTTTTGAAGAAGGAGAAAAAATAGGTTATGATAAGGGAGAAAAAAATGGTTATGATAAGGGGGAAAAAGTAGGCTATGATAAAGGAAAAGATGAAAAGGCCAGGCAGATGGCAAAAGTCATGAAAAATGAAGGCGAACCGCTAGAAAAAATTTCCAACTATACCGGTCTTTGTCCAGAAGAAATCGATAAGCTATAAAAGTTCGCCGGTTTATAAGACCGGGTCTTCCACTCCCAAACAAAAACAGCCCACGAATTAGACGGATTTACACGAATTGTTTTTCTTCTCGGCTAACTTCCGTGTGTTCCGTGTGTTCCGTGGGAAAATGTTTTTAATTCGTGGAATTCGCGGAATTCGTGGGCAGTCTTTGGCTCCTTTTACATTTATTTTAATCCTAATTTCTCTTTGATATCCGGGGGAAGCGCATCCTTGTGGACCATCATGGCGGTTAATTTCAAGAGGAAATAGGGCCGGGAAAGATAGACATACCCCTTATAAGCCTGATCGAAACCGCCGGAATTCTTGGTCAAATAAAATTTGGCGCCGGTCTGATCATGGACAATCCCTACAATATGCATCAAATGATCATCCGTCGTAGTATAATTGGCGAAGGTTTTCTGTCGCATCTCCTGGGTGATTTCTTTCTCTTTGACGGGTTTGGTTACTTTCTCGCTGCGCTCGTCTTTGGTCATATCCTCCCAATCTTTTTCCGGCACAACGGCATAACCGGTACCATGGTCCTTATCGCTTCTTCCGCCGGAAAAATCCTTCTCGCTGACATCGCCGTCCCAGACAAAGGAATAGCCATTCTTTAACGCATAGTCGGCGATTTTTTCCAGGTCCGCCATGGGCACATTGTAATAGTTCTCATTGTACGTCCAGTTATCCGGGAGTTCCAACCGAAACTTTTGATAAAAGGGATGATGAGTATAAGAAGTCAACTCGACATAATCATCCAGGTTCAACGGCACGTACTCCTGGGCAAACGTTTTGGGAGTATATGTTTTTCCCTTATAAGTAAAATTTTCCGGGACTTTCCCCAGGTAGATATCCAGTACGGCTTCATAGGCTTCCTGCCAGCGGGGTGTAACACGGGCGCCTTTCTGCTGCAATATAGCGTCCAAAATACCCTGCAGCACGGTGGTCATCTCGCCGTGGTTATGGCGATTCTCGTCGATATTCATCCCTGGGTAGACTTCTTCCGGTACAATGCCATACTGCCGGATTTGATCGATCACGTCATGACTCTGCCCACCCTGGCTGTGGTTGGCTTTGCCGTGCAATTGGATATAATTCAATGCTTTCAGCGGATAGGTATGACGCACCACAAACATCTCGGATAAATCGAGCTCTTCCTTGCCCAGGCGCAATAACTCGGATTCCAGGTAGGAAACGGTGGAGAAACACCAGCAGGTGCCGGTACGATACTGGTTTTTCACCGGCGTCCGCTTGACTTCGGTATCTACTGTAAACACATAAACCGGTTTTTCCTTGCCGTCTTTAGCCTTCTTTTCTTTGGCTATCCCATTGAAGGATATTAATGTTATAATCATTAAAATAAGAACTAATTTTGATACATTCATTTTTGTCTTCATTTTCGCTCCTTAATTAAAAATGGCCCACAGAAGACACTGAAGACACTGAAAAAAATAAAAATTCCGTGCTTTCCGTGTTTTCGCATGCAGCGTGGGCTTTTCATTGTTTTTATATTGTTTTACCAAAAAATTTCCTTAACCAGAAATCCAATTCCATTTTTGCTTCGATTACCCGTTTCGCGCGGGCGCCGTGCCGCTCATTGGGGAAAAGCATGAGCTCGAACATTTTACCGGCGTCTTCCGCTTTATCGATAAACTGGGTGGTGTTTTGCATGTGGACGTTATCATCCATGGTCCCGTGGGTAATCAACAGGGAATTGTTTTTGTACTTATCAATATAGGACAATACCGAGGCATTTTTATAACCTTCGGGGTTTTCCTGCGGGGTATCCATGAAACGTTCCGTATAGACAGAATCATAGAGCGCCCAATCGATCACGGAGGCGCCGGCAATACCGCATTGAAAATAATCGGAAGCATTGGTTAAAGCCAGGGTCGTCGTATAGCCGCCGTAACTGGAGCCGGTGATCCCGATGCGTTGACTATCCACATAGGGTAGATTCCTTAAATATTTTACGGCCTCGATATAATCCTGCATTTCCCATTTGCCCAGGCAGCGATGCATGAGAGCCATTCCTTTTTTTCCAAAATGCCCGGACCCGCGATGATCAACGGAAAAAACAATGATCCCCTGCTGCGCCAGGAAATGATCCCGGAAAGAGCCGCGATAATTAAAGTAATTTAATACGGTTGAAGCGCCGGGGCCGCCGTAAATGGAAACCACCACTGGATATTTTTTTGTTTTATCGAAACCCGGGGGCAAAAGCCAGGCAGCCGGGAGTTCAAACCCATCGGGAGTCTTGATCCTGGATAACTCTTTCTTTGCCAGGTCATAGGTTGCCATCACCGGGGTATAACTGTCGCCCAATCTTCGTACCAGCTTCCCTTTGCCGGTTCTCAAATCCATGCGCGTGGGAAATTGAACTGAAGAATATTCATCGATAAAATAGCTACCTCCCGGTGAGACTGTCACCCGGTGCGCTCCTGCCTGGTCTGTTAACCGCGTTACCTGTTTCCCGGGAAAATCAGTGCAGTAAAAATCAGTATCCGTAGAAGCTTCTTTCCGGGCGGTAAAATAGACCTGCTGTCTCTTTTCATCCACAAGGCTAATGTTGCTTACGGTCCACTCACCTGAAGTTATCGGCCGGATATTCATATCCCTGGAGACGTAATAAATATGAAACCAGCCGGATTTTGAACTTCGCACCAGGAGATCACCATTTTTCAGCAATTGTAGGCTGCCCTCCTCCAGGAAGTCTACCCAGGTTTTCTGCTGCTCTTCATAAACCGTGGTTATTTTTTTTGCCGCCGGGTCCCAACATAACACTTTTAAATGGTCCTGGCCCCGGTTCAGCCACTGGAAATAGACGGCGCTGCTCTTTTTATTCCACCTGGGAAAGGCGAGATAATGTTCGTCCTTATCTTCCAGGGGAATCCACTCCACGCCGCCGGTTGCCACGTCCGCCGTCCCTATTTTTACTTCGGGATTGGGATAACCGGGTTTCGGATAACGTTGTTTCTCCAGTTCGCCGTAGGTGCCGTCTGCCCTATAAATGGGGAAAACCGGGACTTTGGATTGATCAAATCGCATAAACACCAGTTTACGACTGTCCGGGCTCCACCAGAAAGCCCTGTAATTGCCGGCTCGTCCCAGTATTTCTTCGTAATATACCCAGGAAGCATAACCGTTTAATATTTCCCCGCTGCCGTCCCGGGTCATTTGTTTTTCTTTTTTCGCGGCGATATCATAAACATAGAGATTCCCGGCCATGGTATAAGCAACCGAATTTCCATCCGGGGAAAAAGTGGGATTTTCTTCCGGTTCTTTGGTATTGGTCAACCGCGTCAGGGCATTCTCCTTTACTGAAAACAAAAATATGTCGCCGTCTTTAATAAAAAGAAAGCGGCGGTAATCGGCGGTTTTGTCGGCGGAACGCAGCAGGCTAAAACCTTCGGCGTTGAGTTTCTCATATTTTGCCCCGTCCAGGACCAGGTATTCTTTACCGCTGCGGGCCTCTACTTTGAGTAGTTTCTGGTCTTTCACTTCGTAGTAATTCATATCATCTGCCCAACCGGGGAGGATCGGTAAGGGTTTCAGTAGTACTTCGCCCTTGCTCATATAGACCTGTTCAAAGGATAGTTTCTTCAGCTCCCCGGGGTAGACGTAAAGATAAAGGGTGGTTATCAAAACCAGCATTAAAATTATAATGAATCGTTTCATTTGTCCTCCTAAATGGTTGCCTCCGGCGGGAAGGGACCTTTTTGAAAAAAGGTCCCTTCACCCACAAAAACTTTTGCTAATTTATTTCTTATATACAATGTCCCAATGTTCCGGTTGGTTTCTCAGGTACTTATCCCACCAGGCAATAATCGCGCGCATCCAATGCTGCCGTTTTTTATAGTCCATGATAAAATGCTGCTGGCCGGCATAGGTTATCAGCGCCACATCTTTTCCCAGTATTTTTAAGGCCGCGAACATCTGGTAACTTTCACCCGGTGGTACATTGTTATCCTCTTCACCGTGGAGCAGCAAAATAGGATTTTGGATTTTATCCGCCAGGAAAAGAGGACTGCGGTCGACATAGATATCCCTGCGGTTCCAGGGGAAACTAGTGGCTGTGGCAAAACCGCTGTAATTATAACCCCAGTCGCCTTCACCCCAGTAGCTGTCAATGGCAGTGATGCCGGCATGGGAGATATAAGCGGCAAAGATATCTGTTTGAGTAGCCAGGTACTGGGTTAAGAAACCGCCGTAAGAAGCGCCCATGGCGCCAACCCTTTTAGCATCGATATAGGGATGGGTCCGGACCAATTCTTTTACCGCGCCGATAATTTCCGCGGAGGTTACCTTGCCCCAATCATTTACATGAACCGCGGATGCTTCCTGGCCAAAACCCGTGGTCCCGGTGGGCTGCAGGACATAAACAACATACCCGTTGGCCGCATACCACTCCATGGGGTAACGCCCGCCGAAGTTTTTCTCTACCGGCGACGTTCCACCATAATAATAGGTGATACAAGGATACTTTTTTGTGCTGTCGAAGTCCGGGGGGAAGTAGAGCCGGCCCTCGATGGATTTGTCTTCTTTGACTTTATAATTCCAGTCCTCCCATTTGCCGAAAGTCACATCACGGAAGTCCTGTAGATTGTAATCTTTCAACAACGAAACTTTATCGCCGGCGAGGTCGTGTTTATATAATCGATGGGGATTGTTCATGCCCGAACTCCAGGTTACGGCAATATTGGCAAGATCCGCAAAATCGACTCGGTGAACCACGTCAAACATCGTCTTCATCCGGGTAAATGTCTTTTTCTCCAGGGAATATTTAAAAATCGGTACAAGAGTCGTATCCTCCGCGGTAAAATAGATATATGCCGGTGTTTTCCATGAGGAAGACTGGATATTGGGATTAAACTCCTTTGAAAGAACCTCTGCTTTCTGGGTGTTTGGATCATAAATATAGGCTTCCGTCTCATATTCGTTGGGGATTACTCCCGGCGCCAGGGTGTTGCCCAGGCCGTCAAACGCCGAAGGCCCACCCAATACCAGCAATCGAGTGGAATCCGGCGCCCATTTAAATGTCGTGAGCACAAAGCTTTCCAGAATTCTCTTCATCGCAAGGCTCTTTATATCGAACAAGTAGACAACGTTCTTAAGATAGGGCCGGTGTTTATAATCCGGCACGTCTCTTTGAATCAATAATACTTTTTTACTGTCCGGGCTAATAACAACATCATCAAAATTCTGCGTTTCATCAGTGACTTGATGGGTTACTTTCCCTCCGGGAAAATACAGGAATATGGAGAGGCGGTCTTCGGGAAACCGTGTCCGGTCCGGGATTTCTTTGATGTACCGGTGTCCTTCTTTATCCTCCCGCGCATGTGCCACCGAGTAGATCAAAAAAGAATTGTCACTGGCCCACCAATAAGAGGATAATTTTTTTATCTCCCTGGCAATACATTTCTGTGTATGGGAGTTTAGATCATATTGGAAAATAGAGGATTTCTCATCTGTAGTGACAGTATAGGTAAAACCGCGGGAATGTTTCAACCAGGCGAAATTGCTCATTTTCCCGAAATGTTCGGATGAGAATATTGTCTCGCCGGTGGCGATGTTTAATATTTCCAGCCAGTTATTGCTTTTCTCGGTTTCTTTATTGACCTGCCTGAGAGAGACTTCTACCAGTTTGCCGTCCGGGGAAACATGAATCTCGTCAACGTTTATAACGTCTAATATATTTCCTACATTTAAATTATGGGTTGGTTCCAGGGATAGTTTCACCGTTTCGTTTAGGAATGGCTCTTTATTTTCCAGGAAAGCCTCCATCGTGATTGATTTCACCTCGGCTTTTGAGGCCAGCAATACCGCCTTCAGGATTAAGAGGTGCTTCTCATGGGTGAGGTCCATTGACGCGTGGAAAGTATCTTTCGCCGTATTGGTGTTAACCGATTCCCCATCCAGGAATACCGAGAGTTTAATATCGTCATTACGGGGCGTGAGGATCAGGTCGGTCTGGAGCCAGCGCCCCGGTTCCAGGTACAAGGCCAGGTAAACCACTTTGGCCTCGGCGCCCGTATCAAAGTTCAATTTCCCTGTTGTCTGCCAGGTAAAGACATTATTGTCGTTCCAGGTGACTTTTTCGCCTTTTATTGGCAGCATTTGCTGCACCGGGATATGGTTAAATTTCAAAATATCATCTGCATTTTTGAGTAGATCCGATTCCAGGGCCGTGATTGCCGCCGGTCCCAGCATCAACCATTGATCGATTCCCTGCCGGATGGTTTCGGCCGGGAACAATTGAAAACCGATGCTTACCATTGAAACAAAAACTAAAATCATTACGAACAATCTGTATCTCATTTTTTTTGCCTCCTGAGATGATTATTTTAACTTCTGGCTTTTATTCAAGAAAAGAGACTAATACATTTTGGAAAAAAATTCAAGCCCCTGAACTCCGGTAAAGTAATTTTTATCTTGTGCGAAAGTCGATCGGAATATCCATGATGGGGAAATTGCCGGTGGAGTGATTCTTATCGGGATCGGGCTTAAAATATTAATTGAACACTCGTTTCAGTGAGGGGCCGTCACTGGAAGGGATAAAATCTCCGCATGTACAAACAATAGAAGATATACTCCATGCGCTAGTGCCTGCCTATACATGCACACACTTACACGTGTATATGTGTACACACGATATTTTTTGGGATCACAGCAGGTCTTTCAAGGAAAAGAACAACAAGAACACGGTTAAAATAATCAACCCGGCAGCGGTGAGATAGGAAATTATGTTACGGGGCAGGGAGTTGCAGTATTCTCCCATGATTTTTTTATCATTGATGATGAGCAGCATAAATATAAGTATCACCGGCAGTAAGATGCCGTTTACGGTCTGGGAAAGCAGCATAACCTTCATCAGGTTTAACTCCGGGAGAAGCACCACACCGGAGCCCAATACAGTGGTAAAAATAAGTATCGAAAAAAAGATCGGGGCTTCTTTGACTTTTTTGTTTATCCCCGACTCCCAACCGAAGGCTTCACAAATAGCATAAGAGGTGGAAACGGGTAAAATGGCGGCGGCCAGCAGCGATGCATTGAGCAGGCCAATAGCGAACAAGAGGGAACAATAGGTTCCTACCAACGGTTTTAAGGCCAACGCGGCATGCTCAGCCGTATCGATCTTGATACCATTATTAAAAAGCGTGGCGGCGGTGGCTATGATGATGAAAAAAGAGATGAAATCAGTAAAAAAAGCGCCGATATAAACTTCCGCGGACGAATAACGGATGTGGTCCAACTTGATCCTTTTTTCAACGATAGAGGATTGCAAATAAAATTGCATCCAGGGGGTAATGGTGGTGCCGATAAGCGCAATGACCAACACCAGGTAACCGGGGTCGGTTTTAAATGAAGGAATGAGACCGTGGGCGATTTTGTTCAACTCGGGTTTGGCCATAAAACCGGATATGACATACGAAAAATAAAATAACGAAGACAATAGGAATACTTTTTCCACTATCCTGTAAGTTCCTTTGATAAGCAACCACAGGATAAAGACAAAGAATATGGGCAGTGAGATATAACGGGAGACGCCGAATATTTCCATGCTGGCGGCAATACCGGAAAAATTGGAGATGGTGGCGCAGATATTGGCAAAGAACAGCAGCAGCATGGCCAGGAAAGTCCAGCGTACCCCGAATTTTTCCCGGATCAATCCGGCCAATCCCTGACCCGTAACAATCCCCATCCGGGATGACATTTCCTGGATAATGCCCAGGCTGAAAGTAATGAGCAGGAGAACCCACAATAAGCTGTACCCTTCTTGCGAGCCGGTGATAGCATAGGTAGCAATGCCGCCGGCGTCATTGTCCGCGGTGGAGGTAATAAAACCAGGTCCCAGGATGCCCATGAATATAATAAACCGCTGCAGCCATTTCTTCACGTTAGGCCTCCTTAAAATCGTTTCCTTTTCTTAATGGATGGGATCAAAACTTCCAGGATATCATCCACCGTAATGATACCGCCTAATTTGTTTTCTTCATCCAGTACGGGCAGACTTAGCAAGTTATATTTGGCCATAATCCTGGCCGCTTCCATCCCGCTGGAATCTTGCGAAATACTTTTTACCCGGTGGTCCATGATCCGGTTGACCGGGGTGGTTTCCGGGTTCAAAAACAAATCGTGTATGGTAACGGTGCCCAGGATATGTTCTTCATCATCTGAAACATACAGGATATAAATGTTATCGAAATCAGCCGCATTCTGGCGGATAAAGGAAAGGGTTTCGGCCACGGTAAGATGAGATTTGATGCAGAGGTAATCGGTGGTCATCAGGCCCCCGGCGGTATCTTCTTCGTGCTGCATGAGTTCTTTGACATCCTCGGCCTCTTCGTCTTCCATTTCCTCGATAATCTCTTCGGCTCTTTCTTCCGGCATTTCACTGAGAATATCGGCGGCGTCGTCCGGGGCCATGGCTTCGAGCACTTCCGCGGCTTTTTCCGTATCCAGGCTTTCTACCAGGGCCACCTGGCTTTTCTCATCCATTTCCGGGATGGCTTCGGCCATCTTATCGATGCCCAGCGTCTCCAGTAGGGATTCCTGGTTATCCGGGGGAATCTGGGTTAATATATCGGCAATATCCGAAGGATGCAAGGCCACCAGTTCTTTTGGAACAGTGAGGGATAACTGGGTAACGCGGGGTTCCAGGGGTTGAATATAATGCCAGGAAATAAGGTCATAAGGTATATTACGCACCAATTTTTTCCAGAAAGGACCGTTATTTCGTTTCATTCCCAGTCTTCGCAGCAGGCCCCGGAGCCCGACATCCACCGCGATAAGGACCAGGTTGCCATCGATTTCCCTGACTTTGATATCGTTTACCCGGACAATCTTGGCCCCGTTGATATCCACGATCTGTTTATCCCATATATCGCGAACAGCCAGGGTATCCTGGGACAGTTTTTCGTCGGCCAGGGCTTCGGTTTCATCGGGTTTTAATTTGCATAGGGTGAAATTCCGGTTAAGAAGTTCGATTTGTTCCCATTTCAAGTGAAGAAAGCCCCGGACGGATTTCAGTACGAATCCTTTTATTGTAGGGAAAATATCCCCGGGGGTAACGAGGAAGTCTTTGATTTTCCCGATCTTTTCTCCCCCTGCATCGACCGCGTATTTGTTAACCAATTCGCTTAAAAAGATTTCACCCTGGAACCTCATATATCGCCTCGTATGTCTTAATTTTTTACCGCCGTTTTGAAATTTCCCGCCAGGAAGTGGTCGTGGCATATTACTATATCACTTTTACAGGTTTTTTTCAATCTCCTGGTTTTTCTTTCCCGGGGGTCCATCTTTGCCGGGAGGCGGTAAAGCATAGAGATTGGCAATAAATTGAACAAATAGGAAAAGATTCTCATGCTAGTGAAAAACTCTCATTTTACAAAAATAGGTATTTTTCCCTATTGAAATATTCCCCGTTTGAGCTATTATAGTAGCGGATTTAGAAACGGCCGGATTCAAATCTAAAGAGTAAAAATGCTTATGCCGGAATTTGTAAATATCATTCTGGCAATACATAAAAAAACAGTAACTGGTCAGGCTATAGGCTATAAAGCCTTACTTTCCCAATAAATTAACCCGTTTTTGCCAGATAAACATAGTCAGTTATCCAGCATCTGAAAATACCCGGTCAGGCGCTTAATATTTTATTATCAGAACCATATGCTTTTCAATAACACATAATCACAGCAATAAAAACCGACAAAATAGATTAAAAGCTTGACATATGAAACGAATA
>JAUPLE010000332.1 GCA_030837085.1 Acidobacteriota bacterium
TACATCAAGGACCCGGTAGATTTTTCCGTCTATCCCTCCATCCTCTTGCTGGCCACCCTGTTCCGATTGGCGTTGAATATATCCGCCACCCGATTAATCCTGGCCCGCGGCGAGGAAGGCATTTTCGCCGCCGGTAGGGTCATCGGTTCCTTCGGTCAATTTGTCGTAAGCGGCAGTTTCCTGATCGGTATCGTCGTATTTATCATGATTATTGCCATCCAGAAGATCGTCGTATCTTCCGGCGCCGGCCGCGCCGCGGAAGTGGCGGCGCGCTTTACCCTGGATAAAATGCCCGGCAAACAAATGAGCATCGACGCCGATTTAAACGCCGGTTTGATTACCCAGGCCGAAGCCATTGGCCGCCGCAAACGCATCGAAAAAGAAGCTGAATTCTTCGGCACCATGGACGGCGCCATTAAATTCACCACCAAGGAAGCTGTTGTCACTATCATCATTACCCTTGTCAATATCGTCGGCGGTATCCTGGTGGGCGTGTTCCAAAAAGGCATGGATTTCGGCGTGGCCGCCCAAACCTATACCGTATTAACCATCGGCGGCGGGTTAATGGCTGCCCTACCCTCTCTATTGATTACCGTGTCCGGCGGTATCATCGCTACCCGCGCCGCCTCTGAAAAAACCCTGGGCGAAGACATGACCGAACAGGTCCTGTTCGATCATAATCCCCTGATGCTGGCCGGTATCGGCCTGGTACTACTGTCGTTGATCCCGGGCCTGCCCAGGATTCCTTTTTTCCTGTTGGGCGGTCTGTTCGGTTTCCTGGCTTACCAGGTTAAGAAAGGCAAAGAAAGCGAAATAGCGGCCGAATTGGAAGAGGAAAGGAAAAAAGAAATGGCCCCGCCGCCGGAAAAAATCGAGGCGCTGCTAAAAGTAGACCCCCTGGGCCTGGAGATCGGCTATTCCCTGATCCCGCTGGTGGACGCCAACCAGGGCGGGACCTTATTACAGCGCATCAAAGCCATGCGCCGACAATTGGCCATGGACCTGGGCATTATCGTACCGCCCGTCCGCATCCGAGACAACCTGCAATTGGACTCCAGGGAGTACGCCATTTTGCTGAAAGGTATTACCATCATCAAAAATGAAGTCATGATCAACGGATTACTGGCCATAAACCCCGGCAATATCAAGGAAAAGTTGAAAGGGAAAGAAACCCGGGACCCGGCTTTTGGGCTGCCGGCCTCCTGGATTACCGAAGAGGAACGGGAACACGCCCAATTCCTGGGTTATACCATCGTGGACCCGGCCACGGTCATTACTACCCACCTGACCGAAGTCATTAAAGCCCATGCCCACGAATTACTGGGCCGGCAGGAAACCCAACACCTGGTGGATAACCTGGCTACCGCTTATCCCAAAGTAGTGGAAGAATTAATACCCCACTTAATGTCCCTGGGCAATGTCCAGAAAGTACTGCAGAATTTATTAAGAGAGCGAGTTTCGATTTTCGATTTACGCACTATCCTGGAGACCCTGGCCGATTACGCGCCGGCGGTTAAGGACCTTTCCTTGTTGACCGAGTTAGTACGCCAAGCATTGTCCAGGTCCCTGGTAAAGCCCTATGTAACCGCCAAAAACGACCTCCCGGTGCTGGTGTTGGGCGGCGAGCTGGAGAGTCTCCTGGTGGCCAAAGTGCAAAAGATAAACGAGGTGGAACAATTGATCATCGACCCGGAAGAAGCGCAGATCGTGATCAATAAGATCAAATCCACCGTGGAAAAATCAGGCATCAAAGTCCAGCCCATCCTGTTATGTTCGTCCATGATACGGCGTCATTTAAGGCAGTTGACCGAACGGTTCCTGCCGGAACTGGTGCTGCTCTCGGCTTCGGAAGTCCCTAAGAATATCAAAATCGTATCCCTGGGAGTGGTAGAATAATGAAGATCAAAAAGTACCTGGTCAAAAACATCGATGAAGCCATCACCCGGATCAAGAAGGACCTGGGCAAAGACGCCTATATCCTGTCCCAGGAAAAAGTCGTCAAGCGGGGGGCGTTGAATCTCGGCAACGTCGAAATGATCGAGGTCACCGCTGCCGTGGACGACGTCCGGCCCAGGCAGGAAGATATTTCCGCTTCGCTGCTCAACAGGAAATACAATTACGTCAATCCTCCCAAGGATGATGCGCCGGATTTATCGGGTTTCAAGAATGAACTCCAGCCCCTCACCCGCGAGATGGCGGAGATCAAAACCCTACTGCGCAAATCCACCACTGGCCTGGACGGTTATAACGACTTTAAAGGCATATACCTGGAACTTTTCCTGGACCTGGTGGATAACGGCGTTGAACGAAAACTGGCGGCCCGGTTCATCGATACCCTGCAATACCAGGTGGACGCCGACGCCGAGCAAGCCGCGGACCACGAAGTGGTGCGCAAAAAATTATTCAACCTCCTGGTGGCATCCATTTCCGCCCCGGCGCCGCTGCGCCTGGAAAAAGGCAAACGCAAAATCGTGATTATAGTAGGTTCCACCGGTTCCGGTAAAACCACCACCATCGCCAAGTTAAGTTCCTATTTCAAACTCATGGAAGCCAAGAAATTGGCCCTGTTGAGCATCGACAGTTACCGCATCGGCGCCGAAGCGCACCTCAGGACCTATGCGGAAATACTTGACATTCCCTTTTATCCCATCAATAATGGACGGGATTTAAGATTAACCATTGATAAACTAAAAGATTTCGAATTACTTTTCATCGATACCACCGGCCGCAGTCCCAACGACAAAGAAGGATTGTTGATAATGGAAAAACACCTGGCCGGGGTGCCAACGGCGGAACGGGAGGTTTACCTCATCCTCAGCGCGCCCACCCGCTCCGAAGACCTCTACCTGATCTATGAAAAATACAGTATCTTCAAGCCGGATAAACTCATTTTCAGTAAAATCGATGAATCCGCCGCGCTGGGAAACCTGTTCAATTTAAAAATGAAGACCGACATTCCCATGGCTTATTTTACCACCGGGCAGAAGGTCCCTGAAGATATCGAAATCGCCTATCCCCGGAAATTGGCCCGGAGGATTTTTTTAGAAAATAAAGGAGATAACACATGAACCAGGCATCGACCTCATACAAAATAAATGAAAGTGTGATTGGAAGCGTATCCAGGTTGAAA
>JAUPLE010000333.1 GCA_030837085.1 Acidobacteriota bacterium
ATACCGGGCTTCATTTATAAGGTAAAATTTCTCCAACCACGGGGAGACGAATTTTGATACCACCCCCGTCTCACCCCCGGCTTTCAACCAGGAATTTAATACAGATTGCGTTTCCAATTCCAGAGGATATTTCTCCAACCATCGGGATACAAATGACGACACTATTTCCTTGTCGCCCTTCGCATTCAACCAGGAAGACAGCACAAAACCAGTCTCCTTTTTTTTGAGAAATATTCTCAACCATCGGGGTACGAATGGTGACACTATTTCCTTGTCGCCTTTTGCATTCAACCAGGAATTTATTACAAAACTCGTCTCCTTTTCGAGTGGATATTTATCCAACCACTCCTTCACTTTAGTTTCCACAAGTACGCCCGGTTCCCATTCATCCGATACACCAACCGATTCCGTCACCGACACAAGTACCCGAGCCGATATATAAGAGTAATTAAAAAAATCGGGATGCAAGGTGAGCCACTGATTTAATAAATCATGCAATTGTCTTTTGAGCTGTTCCCGGATTTCTACGCTGTATCGGGTCTTGTATTTATGGAGATATCTGATTTTAAAGGCCAATATAAGACCGAAGGGTTTACTTCGTATGACTTCCTCAAAAAATGAGGGGTGTTCCAGGATCAGGTTGACAACATCGGGTTCATCCATCAATGGAGTTTTTACCAATGCTTTTTTAACATCGCTCCAATATCCGGGACAACGGGCGATTTTATCGGAAAACAACCGGTAAAACAACTCACTATTCTTTTTTAGGCGACCAGGATCACCATTTTCCGGGTCATGCACCCAGCCTGAAATCCGTTCGAACAATCGCAAACACGTTTCCAGCCCGTTATAGGACATGGCAAAATTAAAAATACTCTTGATTTCCTCTTCCAATAGTTCCTTACAGTCTCGCAACCTCAAAATCAAAACTTCTTCCGCAATTGTGTCATGGTTAATTTTGATCTCTTTTTGCCCGTTTACTTCCTCGATATCGACCCATCCGTCCTTAAGCAACGCCTGGATGTGTTCCTTAAAATCGGCCATCAACGGCCCAAGAGATATACCCGTCGAGGAAGATAAAATAAAAAAGATATGGAAAAATTTTTCCTGTTTTGAAAGTTCTTTATAATTGGTCAGATCGAACGTTCGAATCAACTGTTTTTTCAGCCATTCGCGAAACGCGCCTTCCCCCCTAAAATCCAGTTCCATTTCCGTGATGGGATTCTTTTGATCGTGGTACTTTAATAATACGGCAAATGCCGGCTTCAATCGATAAAAGGATTCATCCACTTTGAAAAGGCGCACTAAGTCGCCCAGGATATGTTTGACCACATGGTCTTTATAATCCTGTTGGAGTTGTTGGTCTTTAATGGATAGATCGCGGCAGAAAAACCCTTCGGCGTCTTTTAATTCTGAGTTGTCGAAATGGGTTTTGCGACAGTTGCCGATAATCTTTATCTGTGCTCCCTCCACAAGACGGGTGATTCGCCTGAAAAAACCGGGATCGTCGAAATCAGGAGACTCTTCGATATAATCGAACAACAGGAGATATCTGTACCCGGGATAAAACATGGTTTTCAATCGATCGAGATTGGGTCTTTTATCAATAACTCGAAACACGATCCATTTTTTTTCCTCTGCCATTACGCCCAATTCGAGCATCAACCGGGTTTTACCGATTCCTCCTTCGCCGTAGATAATACACCCGTCGTATTCGGGATTGCCCAGCAGGGTATTAAGAATACCGGTTTCGGTGACAAGGTCATTTGCTTCCGGGTTCTGCTTCACATAGTCATCCCTGCTGAAATAGGGTTGTTTGGCGCTGGATAAATAATCCTTGTATTGGGGCTGATCCGGTTTGATAGTGAGGGTTAACGGTTCCACCCCGGCAGGATAATCGTCCTCCACCCACCAATGATAGACGAAACGGTTCACATTCAATAAGGGAAGCAAATCATTCCATGTATAAAGTTTAATGGCAATTTTCTTCAAATGCTCGAGATGCGGCTCTTTAGAAATCTCGAGCAAAACATCCTGAATCGGATTGGTAAAATCGTCCCGGTTTTTTTTAGTATTGATGTTACAGGAGGTGCAGTACACATATTGTTTCAATTTAGGGTCGAGCCACGGGGCATACAATGTATTTTCCGCGTTTGGGTTTCGAATATGCTCACGAAGCTTGTCTATTAAATTATCCCTCTGTTTTATCGCATTTTCCAGGGAATCGTTTTTTTTGCATTCCCCGATTAATTTAAAATGCTCTTCATTTTTGGAGCCTATGACTTCACCACAAAAATCGATGGCTCCATCGGCTTTTAATAGGGGAAAATTCGATAAATGCATGTTGGGAAACTTTTCTTTGAATTCAGTCGCCAATAAATCAAAGCACAATCGTTGAAATGCGTCCGCTTCGGGATGCGCTTTGGATAACTCCGCCTTTCTATCGGGCCGCATTCTATACTCATAAAAAGTAGAAAACATTTTCAAATCATTGTTTGTCTTGTTTTCCAAAAGCGTGTGGTTCGTCATGGTTTTTGAGAAATTCCGGGACAGGCAAATATCCGGCCCTTATTCAATTTGTTAAGAATAAGAATTGTTTCCTTTCGTTCGTCCTTTAGATCGCTGCCGGAAGCAACAAACACTTTTTCTCTCGTTATAGGCGTATCAGCCGACATCAAACCTCCGCATGGCGTTTACGTAGGGGCAGGCCCCCGTGTCTGCCCGAAAATATCCCGGTAATCACGGGTTTTGGCAACCGCGACGGTCGCGGGGCGCTCGCCCTCGTAATGAAACATTATAAATGAAAGCGATCGGAATATCAATAGATATTTTTCTGGCAACCCCCCATTTTTTGAACGGGGGATGTAGTAAAAATATTCAATGATACGGATTTTCGGTGATTTTTTGCCTTTCATTCGTTCATTTTAGCTATCCCGACCCAATGGGAAGATGTTTTCCTGTAATGGGAAGATGTTTTCCAGCTATGGGAAGATATTTTCCAATGATGGGAATATATATGTATACCTATGGGAAAGTATTTTCCAGCTATGGGAAGATATTTTCCATTAATGGGAATATGTTTTCCATTCGTAAGAATGGGGTTCCCAGTGTGAAGAATAGCAAAAAATAACGATCGATCGCGAAAATTCCTTAAATTTACTTCTCGATGAAGCGTATGCTTCGGCGCGGTTTTTTTATAATACGGTTAAGACCGCGTCCAAAATGGGCGTTCCTGGCTGCAATGTAATTGTAAAAGACCTGGCCGAACGTTATAAAAAACAATTTTCTTCTACTGAAAAGAAGGGAAAAACTTCCAACACGGAGAATAATTCCGCCGGTCATAACTAAAGATACCAGCTACCGGAGCCCTGGGCGCTGATTCGGTGTTACAAGGTCTGAATTGGCGTCCCGGTATCCGATTTTTCCAATTTTTCTTAATGGTAATATTGACTTCTCCCGTGAAATGTATTATTAATTAACCGAAGGAAGATAAAATGAGTTATGAACGGAAATTAATCAGTTTTGATTGGGCGCTCAAACGTATATTGAGACAGAAAGCCAATTTCACCATTCTTGAAGGTTTCTTAAGCGAACTATTGCATGAAGACATCAAAATCAAACAAATCCTGGAAAGTGAAAGTAACCGCCTGTATAAGGAAAACAAAACCAACCGGGTTGATTTGATGGTGGAGAATTCAAAAAATGAATTGATCATCGTGGAAATCCAACACGAAACTGAGTATGATTACCTCCAGCGGATTCTTTTCGGAGCTTCCATGCTATTGGTTGAACATATGGAAAAAGCCATGCCTTATTTTAAAATAAGGAAAGTCATTTCCATCAGTCTTGTTTATTTTGATTTAGGTCAGGGAGAGGATTATGTTTACCGTGGGACGACGGAATTTGTCGGTTTAAACAAGAATGATGTCTTGAAACTGAATTCCACCCAGCAGGAGCTTTACAGGACCGAGAAGATATCCGATATTTACCCGGAGTATTATATATTGAAGATTAACCGGTTTGATGATGTAGCTCGGAATACCATCGATCAATGGATTTATTTTTTGAAGAATGAGAAGATTAAAGATGATTTTACCGCCAGGGGTTTAAAAGAGGCGAAGGCGGAGCTTGATATTTTGAAGTTATCGGACCAGGAGCGCCGGGAATACAAAGATTATCTTGAGGATCTGCATTATCAAGCCAGTATGTATGAATCCAGTTATAAAGTGGGAGAGATGAAGGGCGAGAAAAAAGGCATGGAAAAAGGTAGAGAGGAAGGTAGGGAGGAAGGGAAGGAGGAAGGTAAAAAGGAAGAAAAGCGTGAGATGGCGAGGAAATCGCTTAAAGAGGGTTTATCCATAGAATTGGTAGCCAAAATCACCGGGCTTTCAGCGCAAGAGATAGAGATGTTAAAATGAGTGCTTGAATACGCTGAAATAAAAACCGGCCTCAATCGAATAGTGTGGTTTGAAAGTCCGCAGCGAAGGGTCGCGGACTTGGCAATATTGAAAGAATAAGATATAATCGGTATATGAACAAGAAAAAACTTTTACTTCATATCTGCTGCGGCCCTTGCGCGGTATACGTGGTAGAAAAATTAGAAGCCGATTATGAAGTAACTGGTTTTTTCTACAATCCCAATATCCATCCGCTAAAAGAATACCGCTTCCGGGAGGATGAATTGAAACGGGTCGCAAAACTAAAAAACTGGAAAGTGGTTTATATGGGACATGAGATGGACAGGTGGTTCGCGCGGATTAAGGGCTATGAAAAAGAACCGGAGAGGGGCAAACGGTGTTCCATTTGTTTCCATATGCGCCTGGAAAAAGCGTTTGCCTATGCCAAAGCCAATGGTTTTAACATTGTGGCTTCTACCCTGTCCATCAGCCCTTACAAAGTCACGAAACAAATCAACGAAGAGGGCGAGAACCTGGCAAATGCATCCGGAATTGAATTTCTAGCGGAGAATTTCAAGAGGCAGGGCGGTTTCGATATCTGCCGGAAAATGGCCCATGACCTGGAAATCAAACACCAGGATTACTGCGGCTGCGTGTTTTCAAAGGTGGAAAAGAAATTACGAGAAAGGCAAAGGTAACGTGTTTATACTTTTTTGCGGATGATCTGGAAGACATTTTTTACCGATTTTAATTCTTCTTCAATCTTACTTAATTGAGACGTATCTTTCACTTCGAATGTAACTTTTAATTTATTCATTTGTTGGCTGATGTTTTCGTTTTCAATTTTCCGGATGTTGGAATTGAAGCTAGCAATAATGGTTGAAATGGCACTGAGTAGGCCGGGTTTATCGATGACCACCAGGTCATAGCGAACCTCGTAGGAATAATCCGCCACATCCATATTCCAATTGACTTGTATCCGCCTCGTGGGCATGACATGCCTTAAATTGGCACAGCTTTCTTTATGAATTACCAAACCACGGTTCTTGGTGATAAACCCGGAAATCTTATCCCCTTTAATGGGATTACAGCACCGGGCAAAACTGACATCCACATCCTGGTAGCCCTCCACATTCACTAACCGGTACAACTGGGAAACTCTCTTGACCGGTTTTTTTTCCGGTTCGATATCTTTTGGGCTGAATTCAGGGAAGAGTTTTTTTAAGCCCCCTTTATCGAGTATTTTATTGTTGGAACCCACGGACCTGTAAAAGGCTTCCATATCCGTGCAATGAATACTGCGAACCCGTTCCGTGATCTCCTGCTCCGATAAATGCAAGTTGTGTTTTCTCCTGTATTCCCGTAGAATCCGGTTCCAGATACGTCTTCCCCTCTCTTCGTATTGAGTATATTCCTTTTTCTGGATATAGCTCATTATCTTTTTTTTTGCCTTATTTGTGACTGCGTATTTCAACCAATCGATACTGGGGTTGATTTCCTTTGAGGTAATGATTTCCACCACATCACCGGAATTTAATTGAGTTTTCAGGGGCACAAGAGATTCGTTTACAATGGCCATTTTGCAGTGGTCGCCGATTTCGCTGTGGATGGCATAGGCAAAATCGATGGGAGTAGAACCTTTTTTAAGGTTGATGACTTTTCCTTTGGGGGTAAATACATATACTTCGTTGGGGATCAGGTCCCCTTTTACCATGGAGAGAAATTCCCTGGGATTGGGGTTTTCTTTATGGATTTCGATCATGTCCCTAAACCATTGGAGACGCTGGTCGTTATCGAGAAAGGCGATCCCTTCCTTGTATTTCCAATGGGCGGCAATCCCGTCTTCGGCGATCCGGTGCATCTCGCGGGTGCGGATCTGTATCTCGAACATCAGCCCTTCTTTGGTCATTACCGTGGTATGAATGGACTGGTATCCATTGGCCTTGGGGGTGGCAATGAAATCCCGCCACCGCGATGGGATAAAGGTCCAACGCTGGTGAATTTCTCCCATCAGGGCGTAACAGTTTTCTACTGTATCGGTAATAATGCGCAGCGCCAGCAAATCATATACGCGGTCCAGGGAGATATTCTGGCGGTGGAGCTTCCGATAAATGGATATTAACCGCTTTATCCGGTATTGAATTTCCCCTTTAATTTTAAAATGTTCCAGTATACCTTCCAGTTCATTTATTATCGCTTCCACATTTTCAATGGCCCATTCCCGGCGAGCGACGATTTCCCCGGCTAATTGTTTATAATCTTCCGGGTAAG
>JAUPLE010000334.1 GCA_030837085.1 Acidobacteriota bacterium
TATCGAAATGCAGGTATTCCATACCACCGCCTTTGAAAAAAGGGTCCTTTATTACGTAAGCAAAGCCTATTACCAGCAATTGGACCGGTCGGAGGAATACCCCAAATTAAACCAGGTGATTTTCCTGGGCTTCCTGGATTTTAACCTTTTTAAACAAAATCCACATTATTGTACCCGTCATCTCATCCTGGAAGAGAAGTCCAATGAACATCATTTTCAAGATTTCGAATTAAACTTCGTGGAATTGCCCAAGTTTAAAAAGGCCCTGGGGGAGTTAAAGGATATCAAAGACAAATGGATTTACTTTGTACAGAATGCGGAAAATATGAAGATGATCCCGATAGAGCTTCAAGAACCGAAAGAATTAAAAGAAGCCTTTGAAGTGGCCAATCAAATGACCTGGACGAAAAAGGAGCTGGAGGCATATGACGCCAGGGGCATCTATATCCAGGATGAGCGGGGACGGATAGAGTATGCCATGGAAGAGGGAGAAAGAGTTGGAATGGAAAAGGGAGAAAAAATCGGGTTGAAGAAAGGTGAAAAAATCGGGTTGGAAAAAGGAAAATTTGAAGAGAAACAATCCATTGCCAGGGCCATGCTGAAAGAAGGTATGAAGCCCGAAGCCGTAGCCCGGCTAACCGGCCTGACTATAGATGATATTTAAATATTGCCTATAAAAACCTCCTTGCGCTGAAGGAGGATAAAAGGATTCGGGGACAATCAAATAATTGTCCCTGGTGCAGCGATACAAAAGGGACCCCCAGCATGGAGCATCGGACATAAGGAATGACGTACAACCATCGACCAAAATGTACAACTAAAGTTGTATATTTTAACCCCCCGAAAATCCACCCAAAAATACAACTTTAGTTGTATTGACAAAAATAAAAAAAATGATAAAATACCTTTTCGGTAAAATCATGAAAAGAAAAAGACCTTCATCCAATCTTAAAATCGAGTTGCAAAAGACCCAAAGTCCTCACAAACTCCACCCCCCAACACATACCCCATACACAATTCAAAATCAATCATCATCTTTTAATTTTTAATGAATTACCAAAAAAATCTAAAATAAAAAAACAGGAGGAAACAAATGAAGCGTATGCTAGTGTTGTTTGTAATGTTAGTATTGATCCCTGGATTATTGGTATTTCCAGCGGATGTCGTTAAGAAGAGTACCAATGTAACCACAACCAAAGGTACGTTGCGGAACATGATGGATGCCAGCATGCCGGATCTGGATCAATTAGCTACCCCACGGAAAATGAGACCGGTAATGAACTTCGAAAGCCCCCGCAAGATCGTCAGGCACAGCACCACCCCGGATGCCACCATCGTAGAGCCCGGCTTAAATCCCAAGACCCCGATGGATGTTACCAGTGTCGCCGGATTCGGCGGTATGAGTTTAACCGCCAACGGCGCGGGCTGGCCGCCGGACACCAACGGCGCTATCGGTCCTAACCATTATGTAGAAACAGTAAACACCTCCATCGGTATTTACAACAAATCCACCGGAGCCGTCATCTCCACCACCACCTTTAACACGTTCATGAATCTCCCCGGCACCCCTTGCGACGCCAACAACAACGGCGACCCCATCGTACTGTATGATCGCTATGCCCAGCGCTGGATTCTTTTTGATTTCTGCTGGTATTCCACTTACGCTGGCGGTTCCTGGTTCGCAGTGGCCGCTTCCCAGACCAGCGACCCCACCGGCGCCTGGTACCAGTATGCTTTCAATGCCGACACGGTTAATATGAACGACTATCCCAAAGCCGGCATCTGGCACGACGGTATCTATGTCACCGCCAATATGTTCCAATTCAGCGGCTCTTTCCTGGGCGTCAAAACCTGGGTATGGAAGAAACCCGACATCTATAACGGCACATTGACCTCTCTCTCTGTATTCGATAATTCATACTATGCCTGGTCCATCCTGCCCAGCAATGCCGTAGGCACCACCGCCCCCATTGGTCCCAATTACATGTTCTCCATCGACGCCGACGAATTCGGTTCACCCAGCACGGATGCCATTCCCTGGTGGACCTGCGCCGTCAACTGGACCACCAACACCCTGACCTGGACCTATAAAGGCAATGTTGCCGTGTCTGCTTATTCCATCGTCAGCACCGGCGTTCCCCAGAAAGGTTCGACTAAAAAACTGGATTCCCTCTATGGCCGGCCCATGTATTCCGCCATTTACAGGCAACCGGGCAAAGCCTACCTGTGCCACGTGGCCGAAGCCAATAGCTGCCGCAGCACCCGGTACTATGAATTGAACGTCAGCACCACTTCTTTGACCATCGCACGGCAAGCCACCCTGGCCTGCACCGACGCCCTGCACCGCTGGATGGCCAGCATCTGCGCCGACAAAAACGGCGACATCGCCCTGGGCTACAGCGTCAGCAGCAGCGCCAAATATCCCTCCATCAGGGTAAGAGACGTCATCGCCGGAACGGAAACCGAAGTAAAAGCCGGCGCCGGGTATCAGAAAACCTACACCCGGTGGGGTGACTACTCCATGATGGACATCGATGCGGCCGACGACGAAACCTTCTGGTATACCAACGAATATTACGCCGTTTCCGGGACCAACTGGCAGACCTGGATTGCACACTTCAAAATTTAACAGTTAAAAATAACATTTACCCAAAAGGCCGGGACCCTCGTCCCGGCCTTTTTTTTTCCCCTCTGCGAGGGGGGCCGATTTGTAGAACCGTACCGAAAGGTTTATCTTCCTGAACATCGTCAGGCTCACCCCGCGGCGCGGGGAGCCATTTTGTAGAACTGTACCTTTTGATTCCATTCTAAATATCATCAGGCTCGCCACCCCATGGAAAACATTTTCTTTGACTTCACGTATAATACCTATTATAATCATACAACCAATTGATTCCACTTAATGTTCTTTAACGAGGTGACAATGAGACAAAGAAAAATGTTTACCTGGCGGGCAGCCGGTCTATTATGGCTCATGTCCCTGGGCGCAACATCGATGCCGATGTCAATGTGGGCAGACCCCCAACCCCTGGGTTTCAACGCCTACCATTCACCCGCCGAGGTGAATAAGTACCTGGAGACCATTGCCGACGCCAATAAGAAAATCACGAAACTGCATAAAATCGCTGTCAGCCCCGGCGGTCGAGACCTTTACCTGCTGGAGATCGGTCCGGAAACAGGCCAGGCGAAAAAGACACTCCCGGCCGTTTTTGTCGCCGCCAACATGGAAGGCGTTGTTCCCATTGCCGCGGAAGCGGCCCTTTACCTGGCCGGATTACTCCTGGAACAACCGGAAGTCAGAAAAGATAAAACCTGGTATATCCTGCCGGTGGGAAACCCGGATGCCGCGGTCCGCTATTTCCAAAAACCCCTGGTAATGGATGCCCGGAACAACCGCTCCTATAATGATGACATGGACGACCGGACCGATGAAGACGGCATGGAAGATATTGACGACAACGGCATTATTACCATGATGCGGGTCAAAGACCCCGAAGGCCGCTGGCTGCCCTTACCAGGCGAACCCAACCTCATGAAACAAGCCGATTGGAGCAAAGGGGAAAAAGGAATTTATAAGCTTTACACCGAGGGCGTCGACAACGACAACGACGGCCAATACAATGAAGACGGCCCCGGCGGCATCGATATCGGCGTTACTTTTCCCCACCTGTTTCCATTCTTCACCACTGACGCCGGCCCCTGGGCCCTCAGTGAGGACGAAAGTTACAACCTGGTGAAATTCATGTGTGAGCGCCCGGAAATCGCCATGACCATTTGTTTCGGGGAAACCAATTTCTGCCTGGGCTTGCCCCGCGGCGACCGCAAAAGCGCGGTTGACCTTTCCAGGATAAAAGTCCCGGAAGATATTGCCCGGGAACACCAACTGGACCCGAACCGCACCTATACCATGGCGGAAATCCTGGAAATCGCCCGCAAACGCATGCCCCCGGGCGCTGAAATCACCGAAGCCATGGTAGCCGGGTTCCTGGGCCTCGGGACCGTTGTCAACCCCTTACCCGAAGATTTAAAGTTCTATAACGAAATTTCCCAACAATACAAAGAATTCCTCAAAGCAAACAAACTGGATAATAAACGCCTGGAACCGGCCCCGGACAAAGACGGCTCCTTTGAATTATGGTCCTACTACCACCTGGGGGTTCCCACTTTTGCCCTGGATTACTGGACGCCGCCAGCCTTACCCGAAGAGAGTAAAGAACCCGATAAAGAAGAGAAAGCACTACTGGATTTCAGCGCTAAACAATTAAACGGCGGCGGTTTTGTCCCCTGGAAACCCTTTAAACATCCCACAATGGGCGAAGTAGAAATCGGCGGTTTCGTACCATATATCGCCAATACCCCGCCGGCCCCCATGCTGGACAGCCTGTTAAAAAGCCAGGTCCCCTGGGTGTTTGAACTGGTCAAAAAATTGCCCTTCATCCGCATTGCCGGGACCGAAGTCAAACCCATGGGCAGCGGGTTGTACCGCGTCAAAGTTTGGATCGAAAATAGCGGCTACCTCTCCTACCCCACGGCCATGGGCAAACGAAACAACCGTATCCCGCCGGTGGTGGTATCGTTGACAGGGAAAAATGAATACAAGATCATCGAAGGGAAAAAGCGCAGTTTAGTTGCCGATATCCCTGGTCACAGTGCAAAAATGGTCCAGTGGATTATCCAGGTGGAAACAGGAGAACCCCTGACCGTGGGCCTGGAAGTTTTCACCCCCAATGCCGGACGCGATCATGGAGAAATCCGTTTGGAAAATAAAACCACCGAAAGCGGAAGCGGAGGTCCCAAATGAAGCAAACACTAGTAATTACTGCAATCCTGGCGATGTTAGCAGCGTTCGCCTTAACTCCTACCCCTATTTATGGGGACCCTTTTAAAAAGCATGAAGTTACTGTCCCCCTGCGTTTCGATTATTATTACAGTTACGATATGGTGAACGAAGCGCTGGCAAAACTTCATAAAGCATACCCCCGGTTGACTAAACTGGACCTGGTGGGAAAAAGTGAAGAGGGGCGGTCCATTTACTGCATGACCGTTAACAACCCCAAAACCGGGGCCGAACTCGAAAAACCCGGGGTTTACGTGGATGCCAACATCCACGGCAATGAAATCCAGGGCGCGGAAGTGGCCCTTTATTTATTGGATTACCTGTTAAGCAAATACGGGGAGAACGAAGAAATCACCCGGCTGGTGGATAAAAATTGTTTTTATGTCGTGCCCGTTGTGAATGTCGATGGCCGTTACCATTTTCTTGAAGACCAGCGGCCCGGGGATAATCGATCGCTGCGTGTTCCTTATGATGATGACCGCGACGGCATGGTGGATGAAGATTTCCCTGATGACCTGGACGGCGACGGCAATATTTGCCGCATGCGTATCCGGGACCCCCACGGCAGGTACAAAACCGATCCCCAAGAAACCCGGTTGATGATACCGATAAAACCCGGCGAAAAAGGCGAATGGACGCGGTTAGGTTCAGAAGGTATCGATAACGACGGCGATGGCCAGGTCAATGAAGATGAAGAAGGCTACCTGGACCCCAACCGCAACTTCGGTTACGAATGGATGCCCCGCTATATAGAAGGGGGGGCCGGCGATTATCCCCTGTCCGGCGTCGGCCTTAAAGCCCTGGCCCAATACATTCGTAAACACCCCAATATCTGCATGTCCTGGGCTTTACACAACAGCGGCGGCATGTTTTTACGGGGCCCCAGCACCAAAACCGAGGAAGAATATCCCGCCAAGGACATTGCCGTCTATGATTACCTGGGCCAACAGTCCGAACGTATTATCCCCGGTTACAGTTACCTCCTCAGTGTACCGGCGGTTTCTTCCACTTACGGCGATTTTACCGAGTGGATGGTCATGATCAACGGCTGTTACGGCTTTGTCAGCGAATTGTATATGACCGAGCAGGAACAGTTCCGGACCATTGCCGAGAATAAACAAGCCGAAGCCATCAAAAAAATAAAAACGTCGGAAACAGGTGGAGAATCAGGGTATAATTGGGATGATTGGGATGATTGGACCAACCTGGGCCGGGAGCGGTTGAAATTTAACGACCACGTGGTCCAGGGCGAACTGTTCAAACCCTGGAAACCGTTTAAACACCCCACCTATGGCGACATCGAGATCGGCGGTTGGGTAAAGTTGAGCACCCGTTTGCCGGCGCCGTTTATGTTAAAGGAAATGGTGCATCGCAATGCCATGACCATCATTTTTTCCGCCGGGAATACGCCCGAAGTAACCATGGAAGTATTTGAAATCCAAAAAACCGGGCCAGACCTTTACCGGATCCGCGTCCGGCTGGAGAATCGCAAAGCCATTCCCACCATGAGTTATCATGCGCAGCAGGTTAACCTCTATCCCAAAGACATGTTGACGATTTCCGGCAAGGATATAAAAGTAGTGGCCGGGGGCGAAATCCGGGATGTTTACACCAATGACGTTTCTTATAAAGAATACCGGTCCGAAATTCAATTCTTAACCATTCCCGGGTTTGACAAGGTCGAGTACCAGTTTTTAGTTTCCGGTACAGGCGCCGTCTTTGTCTCCTATTCCTCCCGTCATGCCGGGAAAATCAGCAAGACCGTCCAATTAAAATAGACAAAATTTTCACGATACCGATTGCGATTGCCAGCGGTTGAAGCGCTCCAACCCTCGTTGGGAAATTTCCCCCATGAAAACCGTGCCGCAGACAGTCAAAGTAGCTTGCGCCGGGTATTGATCCGGGTTTATTTTATGCGGTTTTAGTTTTACATTTTCTATTTTATCCATATACGAATCCCGGCCCGGATTAACAAATAGGATCATGCCTTCGATAAATTTTCCTTTTAAGGGCGTTTTCTTGAATAGCGTTTTTGCCTGGAACTCGATGATGCTTTCGTCCACATTTTCCGACAATTGGTTTATATTATCGGCCATTAGATCAAGCCGCTGCAGCGATTCCTCAGGTACAGGAGCATTGGAGAGGTAGGCGTAGGTTTTGTAGTTTTTAAAACTTTTTATACCCAGGACGATTTGCCAAATCCCCAGGACGATAAAACCCCCGGAACTACCGGCCCCGGCCGCTATATTTGCAAAAGTAACGAGCCCATTCCAGACTCCCAGGATGATTAGCACGATGCCGTCCACCACCAGGCCCATGGGCTGAGGGGCGACGGCGCACCAGGCGCCTTCCAAAATAAGTATAATGCCGATAAAAGCAAGAATAACGTTGATCGGGTTACCATGGGCAAATGAACTCCCCGTGACAACAGCGATGATCCCAAATACGATACTCCCGATGGCGGCCGGTCGCAGCATTTTCTTAATCAGCCGTGTATCGACTGCTTTTTTCAGTTCCACCAGTTCAAAAGAACCCCGGGATTCCGCCCATGGCAATGGAGTTCCGGCCTCTGCCCCGGCGGCTCCGGCCATCTGCCAACGGCTCCAACGAAGCTGGAGACCGGCCCAGAAAAGCCCGCCAAATACCGCGGCATCCAATGCCAACATAACCAGGTCAGATAATTCGGCTTTTAGCGAAATTATAGAAGCCGGTTCAAGGATTCTAGACATGATGAGCATAGCTATTTGATGAACCGCGCCGGCGGAAAAATAAGCAATAATAAGGGCCCACCAGGTTTGTTTGATATTTTGCACCGAAATATGCAGGGCCATGAGCAACAGGAAAGTCCATAACCAGCCAACAAAGACGCTTTGTACCACGGAACGTTGGTATTGGGGGGTAAGGAAGATATGGAAAATGGTGTTGATGATACCATACCCCAGAGTGGAAATGAGAATGGCGGCATAGATATGCCGGACGAAACGAAAAACAACCGCAATACAGGCCGTAAATAAAATAGCGCCGAGAAGGGTAAATGAGATATAAGGGAGCCAAAAACCAGGGGGCAGTTGATAATCCTGGGTTAACATATTAAACAGCATGTTGAAAAGAAGTGAGAGAAAATAAGCAGCAAAAAAAGCCGCCAAACGGCCCCAGGTAATCCCTTCATTATTACAGCCGACCAACTCTTTGACCGAAAGTTTTTTTTGATGGATATTCATTGATGTTTCCATTTATTTCACCTCATATTTTTTTATAGACTGTTTTGTCTTATGAGAAAAATCCCGGTTCCTAAGTTTTACATATTACAGGCATTAACGCAAATTGTCAATCGGTTTAATATTTTTTATCCCTGGGTTACCCGGACCTACCGGTGCCCGGTAAACTGGAATTCCCCTAAAAAACTGGAAAAAAGCAGGGGAAAAAACAGGAGTTATCAATAACCTTTACCTTAATCGATCCTATCTCTTGACATTTTATCAAAAAGATAATACACTGTGCATCTTAGGTATTAAAATTTAAAACAAAAGCCTAAAATTAACTTAGGTAGTAAGGTAAAGTAGATGGCTACTATGAAGAAACAGAGAAGCAGTAAACAGGACGATCATCATAAACGAGAGATCAGTGATGAAAGTTTTGCGCAATTAATGGAAGAGTCTTTTAAACCTGCCCGTTCCATGCAGATGGGCGATGAGATCCAGGCCACCGTAATCGGTTTCGATAAAGACAACATATTCCTGGACCTGGGGACGCGGTTAGACGGCATGCTCAAGCGTTCCGATCTATCTGAAAAAGAGAATAAGAAAATCGCCGAAGGACAGACCCTTACCATTTATGTAACCGGTAGAGGCGAAGGAATATGGTTGTGTTCCACGCGGGTCGGCGGCGGCGATACCAGCGGCGACGATACCCATCACGGCGCGGCCCTGGCAGCCCTGGAAGACGCCTTCAACCGGAATATTCCCATTGAAGGGAAAATCACCGGCATCAGCAAGGGTGGTTTCGAGGTCCACATCATGGGCCTGCAAGCCTTTTGCCCCCTGTCCCAGATCGATAAGCACTACTGTGATAATCCCGAAGCGCACCTGAATAAAATCTATACCTTCGAGATCATCGAATTTAAAGAGGAAGGCCCCAATATCGTAGTCAGCAGGCGTGAGCACCTGGCCCATGAAGAGAAAAAACGCGTGGAAGTACTCTGGCAGCAAGTGGAAGAAGGCTCGGTTTACCAGGGAACGGTGGCGGCAGTACGGGAGTTTGGCGCGTTCGTCGATATCGGCGGCATCGAGGGACTTTTACATATTTCGGAAATCGCTTATGAACGCATTAATAATGCGGCCGATGTCGTGAGCGTGGGGCAGAAACTGGATGTGGTCGTCAAAAGCATTGACCGCCAGAATAGAAAACTCTCCCTCAGCGCGAAATCTCTCCTGGTAGACCCCTGGAAAGACGCCGTCAAGAAACTGGCCATCGGCGCCGAGTACCAGGGTAAAATCGTACGCATGAAAACCTACGGGGCTTTCGTGGAACTCTTCCCCGGGGTAGACGGCATGATCCATATCTCCCGCCTGGGCACCGACCGACGCCACCAGCACCCCAAAGAAGTCGTCAATATCGGAGATACCGTCACTGTCCGCGTAATTGAAATCGATGAACCAAACCGGAAAATTTCCCTTACCATGGAAAAGGAAGAACTCGATTACAGCGCCGACCTGGAACGTCTGAAAAAAGAACAAGATATGGCTGCAAAATCCACCCCCTCACCTATATCAAATGCCGTTGACGACGCCATAGGCAAAGATAAGACTTAGGTTGTGCCTGTTCGATCTATCAATATTGAATGGTTAATAGTACAACTAGTCAAATTTTCCCCCGGCTATGTATATACTTTAAATCTTAAATAGAAGCACATAGAAATACAAGGAGTTATCATGAATAAACAGGTCATTAAAACGTCAAACGCCCCGGATGCAGTGGGGCCTTATTCCCAGGGCATTAGAACCGGGAATCTTTTATTTCTCTCCGGCCAGATCGGCATTGATCCCGCCGCTAAAAAAGTAGTAGAAGGCGGCGTCGAAGCCCAGGAAAAACAAATTTTCAAAAATATCAAGGCCCTCCTGGAAGAAGCCGGCGCCGGTATGCAAAACGTGGTCAAAGTGACTGTATTCCTGAAAGATATGGCTGACTTTAAAAAAGTCAATGAAATTTACGCCCAACATTTCGAGCCCCCCTATCCCGCCCGGTCCGCTGTGGCAGTCAAAGAACTCCCCCTCTCCGTAGACATTGAAATCGAAGTCATCGCCGCCCTCTGATTATGTATTTTAAAGAGGAAAATGGCGCTTTTATCCGCTCAAAATCTCACGGTCTCTATTGAAAACCAAATCCCCAACACCCCGCTCCCGCTGTCCACTCCTTTCCTGAAAAATGTGTCCATCGATTTAAGAAAAGATAAAATTACCTGCCTTATCGGCGAATCCGGGTCCGGGAAGACTATCTTTTCTAAAACCATTGCAGCGCTTCTGCCGGAAAATGTTTTTATCGAGCAAGGGGATATTTTTTATAAAGGAAAAGCCATTGATTACTGCACATTGAAAAAATCAAGGGGCCGCCTGATTTTCTACTCTCCCCAAAACGCCGCCGCCTCCCTGAACCCGGTGCTTAAAATTAAACGCCAGGTGAATGAATGGGCGAAATTGGATCAAACCCAATTGTTGGATTTATTTAGAGACCTGGAGTTCCAGGATCCGGAACGGGTATTGAATTCTTACCCTTTCCAATTGAGCGGCGGCGAGAACCAGCGGTGTCTATTGGCAATGGCCGTCGCCCAACAGCCGGAACTACTAATCCTGGACGAACCCACTTCAGCGATGGACCTTCATTTACAGGAAGAGTTCATGGGCTTGATCAAAAAAGTCCGGCAGCAGTTTGAGTTGACGATATTATTAATTACGCATAATCTCTCCCTTGTTCGAAACGCAGCGGACTACATTTATATTATTCTAAACGGTGAAATCATCGAGCACGGGACGCCGGGAGATTTATTGACTTCTCCCGGGCACGCTTATACCAGGGAGATTGTAAATATACACGCGGCGCTCACGCCGCAGCCTCCGGCGGGTCAGGACCTATTTGAAAAAGCCCTCACGGAGGGCGAGGTCCCGACACCTCCAAAAACTTTTGTTTAAGGAGAAGAAAAATGGCTCATGTTACTATGAAAGAATCTTATAAGAAATTAGTGGACCGCTTAAACCGCTTCCCCCAGGGCGCACCCCCTAGCGATTTATTATACAAAATCCTGGCAATGCTATTTTCCGAGAAAGAAGCGGGATATGTTTCACTCCTGCCGATAAAACCTTTCACCGCAAAGAAAGCCGCGAAAATATGGAAAAAAAACCTGGCGGAATCGCAAACGATACTGGAAACTCTTGCCGGCCGCGGGATACTGGTAGACGCGGAAAGAAACGGTGAATCGATATACACACTTCCGCCCCCCATGGCCGGTTTCTTTGAGTTTTCCATGATGCGGCTGCGCACCGATATCGACCAGAAAATACTGGCGGAACTTTTTTATCAATACTTGAACGTAGAAGAGGATTTTATAAAAACGCTTTTTACCGAGGGCGAAACACAACTGGGCCGCGTGTTCGTTCATGAACCGGCGTTAGCCGACGACAATGCCATCGCCCTCCATGTCCTGGATTATGAACGCGCCAGCGAAGTAATTAAGACAGCCTCTCATATAGGTGTGGGCATGTGTTACTGCCGCCATAAAATGGAACACCTGGGTCGCGCTTGCGATGCGCCAATGGATATCTGTATGACGTTTAATTCCACGGCGGAGTCTTTAACCAGGCACGGTATTGCCAGGGCTGTGGATGTCAAAGAAGGACTTGATCTTTTGCAAACAGCTTACCAGCATAACCTGGTTCAATTCGGGGAAAACATCAGGGAGAAGGTCAATTTCATTTGCAACTGCTGCGGCTGCTGCTGCGAGGCCATGTTGGCAGCCAAACGGTTCGGCATGCTGCACCCGGTTCATACCACCAATTTCATCCCGGGAATCGATGCAACATCATGCACCGGCTGCGGCAAATGTGTGGATGTGTGCCCGGTGGAAGCCATGAGCCTGGTTTCCGCCAACGATCCCCATCAACCCCGTAAACGAAAAGCCAGGTTAAATGAAGATATCTGTTTGGGGTGCGGCGTATGCGTGCGCAATTGCGTCCAAAAAAGTATTTCCTTAAATCAGCGGCCGCGGCGGGTAATTACGCCCCTCAATTCCGCGCATAAAGCAGTGGTTATGGCTATTGAGAGGGGAAAACTGCAGCACCTGGTTTTCGATAACCGGGCTTTTTGGAATCACCGGGTTATGGCAACCATCCTGGGGGTTATCTTAAAACTCCCTCCTATTAAGCAGGTTATGGCCAGTAAGCAGGTGAAATCGCGTTATCTTGAATATTTAATCAGCCGCTCGAAATTCTGAAAACGTCAATGTTACAAAACACGATTATCCGATCCAAACATGGGGGAGTGACCTTGCACCCGGAAGCTGCACAAATGCAAGATCAACCCCCTTTACTTTCTAATTACATTGTTTTCCGTTAAACCATCTTTGCCTGTTCCTTAATGAGATTCAGCACATGAGGTTTAAGCGATTTTTTCTTGAAAAAATCGACCATATGATCCATGGTTTTCTTTGCCCCTTCATCATCGCCTTTCATTTTCTGGGCTTTCGCCAGGGAACGCATCGTCATATTGAGAGTGATATTGTCAACACCCTTTCCCGCTTCAGAGGAAGTTGAAACCGCCGAAAGCAATTTGATGCTATCCTCCAATTGAGGCTTGCGCACGGTGATTCGTTTATCCTCGGTGATATCTTTAAAGGCTCGTCCGGCGTTCATTCCTTTCACAAGCCGGGCATAAACAGCCATAGGATGTTTCCCGTACTTATCCAACACCAAATCGAATGCGTCGTTACCTTTTTTCAGGAACTCAGAATCAGACCCCAACAGATAAAGCAATGAACCTTGTTCTTCTCCAAAGAACAAATCAGCTACCTCTTCATCATCGGAATTCAAGGGGTTGCGTACCCGAATCTTCAATGTGTTTGAGAATACTTGCGAACCATCCGGCGCATTGTAAATCGCCCGCAACCGGTAGAACCCTCCCTGGTCGAAATAGAAACCATCCTTGCCGTAACCGATATAAGCGCTTTCATAAATAGATGGCCGATCCGCATCCAGTTTTACCATCTCGGGGATCATGCAATGCTCGAGAAGCGGCTCATAAACCACTACCTGCCCACCGGGTTTTTGAATGCCTAACGTTACGAACCCTAAATTGGGGTGAAGATTGGCATGAACACGCTTGCCCCGCATATCGGTTGTACGAAGTTTGATCTCAACAACGACCGGTTCCCCAAGTCCGAAATTTTTCGGCGCTTCCAGTTCAAGTTTTAATCCTGAATTCTCCTCAATAGGGTCGGTGAAATTTTCGGCATTTTCCAGGGCTGCCCCTGTTCCAAACGGATTACCACCTATTATTATGTTATTCCGGAGCGCATGCCGCAGATGAATGATTTCCAGGTTATCGAAACGGAATGCAAAAGCATTCCAAAACGCAGTTGCCCCACCCGGATAATTCCAGGGATAATTCATCCATGACAATGCACTGGGACGGTTCGGCATGGGAGGCGTCATATAGCTTTTCTGCCACGAATGGAAAAGATTGAAACAGTGACCTAATTCATGGACATAGCAGTAAAGCTGTAGGCGAAGTTTATCGGCGGAGGTTCCTCCGATACCTTGATGGAATGTTGCGCAGCCTTGCCTCTGTCGGCCCTGCTGGTCGAACATAATACCATATAATCCCGATCCCATCTCATGCGCATAAGCGGCTATGAGCCAGACCTTCCACTGCGGGATGTCCTGCCAAAGACTGAAATGCCGTACCATTGCCGCATGCAATTCGCTGTTATTCCATTTTAGATTAGTCCCTGTCTCGGCTGTGGGAACAATATCCGTACCCCCGGAAACCAGGAATTGGATTCCCGCTTCCGCATAAGCGGATGGTACGGTAAGCGTGCGCGCCGGCCCCCCGGATGGAAGGGAACCTGTATTGTATGATACAAACGGCGTCACTCCTTGCTCCCTGTCTTGCTCCCAAACAACCGTACGGAAATACACCGATTGATACGAGCAAACATACACGGCGCCCGGGACATTCGTCAATGAAAAAAAACGTACGGTGGCCGGAGCTAGTGGTTGTATGATAAGAACACGGGGAATCGTTACTCTTATTTTCGGAAATGCCGTCCCGTATGTATAGTTTCCTATACCTTCTATCGTCACCAGGGAAGCCGTGACGCTCAGGGTTACGGCATTAACAACGAACGAACCGAAATATGTTATGGTTGCCGCATTAACCATATAGAAATCTCCACTCAAACGCATCATGGGACCAGTCCCATCGACATCCACTCTTAATTCCAACTGGAATCCCAATCCCCCGCTTCTATAACGTCCGCTTACATTTCGCTTCGGTAGGATCGGTAGGACCGGTGGGATTGGTATTCTAGGAACGTCTAATCCGCCGGGTTGCTCTGCTGCTTTTTCTCCATTGTCAACCCCTTCTTCCATTGTGTCAAAAGCTTGCATGGCAGCCGTATCTTCGACACTCCAATCTCGCTCGACAGCGTTTAGGCCGTCTAATTTGTTTAATGTCGGATCATTAATATCCATTCTTTCCTCCTATCTTAACTTCTTTTATTGTCGAAAGTTTTCCTGGGAAAACTCTCAAAACCCTTTATTTTATTTTTGATTTTCCTAACTCCCTCCACTCTTCATTCTCCATTCACCATTCTCCATTCTTCATTCTTCATTCTCCATTTTTTATATCACGACTCTAAGATAGTATAATCCCCGGATTTTTGTTCAATCTTTATAAAGATTGATATTTTTTTTTAAGAGGCTTAATTAGAGAGGCTTTTAAAATGTCAATTTTTATAAAGATTGACATTTACTTTTTATTCCCGACCCTGCACCAGATCGAAATAGAAATTTTCCCCACCATTCA
>JAUPLE010000006.1 GCA_030837085.1 Acidobacteriota bacterium
AGGCCCAGGCATTTTTGCAGCGCCTGGTATTTGTGGAAATAGGGTTCGCCGATTCGCTTGCATTCGTCGCAGTTACACGGGACTTCCTCGAAGACATGCTGCTCTTTTATCATGTTCAGGGATTCGTGGATGTGGTCGAAATGGCTGCGGATGACGCCCATTAATTGTGTGTTATTTTTCCCGGCAACGGAAACCCGGATGCGTTTCTGCGCCGCATCGCTCACCACCAGCGCGGTGGAACCGGAGAACGCCAGTTCCACGCCGTTATTCCAGTAATGATCATCCCGTATGAGGTAATGGATGCGGCTGATAAACCGGGTGATAATGCCGGCCGGCATAAAATCAAAGGAATAATGGAGTTGGAGGTTGCGCGTGGACGTGGACCGGTAAGCCTCCATGTCGATGGCCGGACGTTGGGAGGGCAGGAGCTCCGGCAGGATATAATCATCCGTACCCACGATATTGAAACATAACTCGAATTTCTCAATGAGGCGCAGGAGCTGCGGGTACTTTTCCGGGGGATATTTTTTCTTGTCCCAATAACGGTCGAGATGAGCGCGGTTAAAGCGGCCTTTATTTTGCTGGATTTCCAGGGAATCGATCAGGGCATAGACCGCGCCCGTGGCCCATTCCGGTTTCAATATTACAGTATCGGCCAATACCGGGTCCTGGTGAAAGTGCAGGATGATGCCCAGGTCGTGGAGGTAATCGCTGAGAAACAGGGCTTTTTCCTTATCCATGCTGTGGGCGCGGCATACGGCGAAATAGTCCTCCTGGGTGATGTAATCCTCTTTCCTGGCTTTGAGTTCATCGCGGATATCCTTCCAACGTTTGGGGAGTTTGTCCAGCAAGTGCGGCATCCCGCACAGGGCGGTGCGGATGGTTTGGGTAAGTTCGGGAATTTGTTGGCCATTGACGCAGCTTATTTGGTGGAATTGGGCGATGTTGGGGAATTTATCTTGAAAGGAAGCTTCATCGATGTGTTTGATCCGTACGTCCGCTTTGTTCATGACCATGATGAGCGGGCTTTCGGCGCCGAAAAGTTTGACGGCATTGAGCCAGTAGTCGAAACTGCGGGTTTCTTCCTCTTTCCGCGGGTCCCAGACAAAGAGATAGAGGGAGCGTTTGGTGAGGAAGAATTGGTGAGTTGCATGGAGGATGTCCTGGCCGCCGAAATCCCAGAAATGAATTTTGACATCGTGGGAAACGCCGTCGGGGAAAGGGCAGGAGAGTTGCCAGGGTTGGATATCGATGCCGCGGGTGGTGTCTTCTTTACCCGGCTCCACCACAAAATCGTTGTCTTTGAGTTTTTTCATAAGGGTGGTTTTGCCGACGTCGCCAGAGCCGATGAGGAGGACTTTGGATTCCAGGAAAAGCACGGAAGCCTGCTGGATTTCGGCGAAATAGTTTTCGATGGCGGCTTTGCCCTGTTTAACAATCTCGATGGGAGGATCGGTCAGGGGGTTGCCGTAGAGGTTTGAACTAAAGAAATCCCAATTTATTTCGGGCCACCAGGAGGTAATCTCGGGAGGAAGTCGTTCGATGCGATTTTGACTTACATCCAATTTTTTTAAATGATTCAATTTCCTCAGTGGAATGAAGTCCGTGATTTGATTATTACCTAGATAAAGTAGGTTAAGGTTCGTCAGGGTGCTCAGCGCCGTGAGGTCCGTGATTCCATTTCCATATAACCGAAGCACATTCAGATTTTCCAGGTCTTTCAGCGCCGTGAGGTCCTTAATTTGATTTCTACTTAAATTAAGAAAAGTTAGCTTCGACAGAGTGCCCAGCGGCGTGAGGTCCTTGATTTGATTTTCACTTAAAATAAGCACTGTCAGATTCGTTAGGGCGCTCAGAGGTGTGAGGTCCGCAATTTGATTTACGCTTAAATGTAGCTCTGTAAGCTTAGTCATAGCGCTCAGAGGCGTAAGGTCTGTGAATTGATTTTCACTTAAACCAAGCTTTGTCAGATTCGTCAGGGCGCTCAGCGGCGTGAGATCCGTGATTTGATTTCTACTTAATGAAAGATGGGTTAATTCGCTTAAACCTCTTATGAACGAAATATCTTTAATTTTTCTGTTATATAGGTTCAAACTCTTCACCTGCCCGGTATTATTATTTAGAGCATAGCCATTTTCATCCCATATTTTCTCAAGCGGTAGGAGTTTTAATTTTTCCCCGGTTTGTTTCTCGATCTGTCTAATAATAACCATATCATTGGACATAATCTCCTCCAGTAAAAATTCCAAATAACATGCGCCAAGCGTAGGGGTTTGATTCATCAAACCCACAGATGAATCGTCTGGGGCTTGATAAATCAAGCCCCTACCATAAAATGCCCCTACCAGGGGATGCCACTACCGAAAAATGGCCCGACAAAACCAAACCCTTACAAAACAAAAACATCAAAATACAAACAAATCTCAAGGTTCAATCATACCATTTCCGGGAAAAGAAAAAAAGAGAGCCACGAATAACGCGAAGACACGCGAAGAAAAAAGAACTTTCCTGGCTGTCCCTTTTTTACCCACAAGCCAATTTTCCTTCTATTGCAATATCCACTCATTTGTAATAGAATATATTTCCTGTCATTTGTTTTTGACTTGTTGGCAGGAGGTGATAATAATGGCTAAGGTGATATTGAAAACCAATAAGCCCTCAGAAGCCACTAAGGTTTTAAAAGAGGCATTAGAATTAGAAGCATCCCGCATAAAATACAGCTTGAATCTCGCCAGGAACCGTTTGAAAAGATTTGAACGGAAATACGAAATCTCGTCGTCAAAATTTATTGCCGACTGGAGCGCGGAGGAATTGAAAGGCGGCGATATGGAATACGTGGAATGGGCAGGCGAGTATCGATTGGCATTAAGATTGAATGAACGCCTGGCGACCATAAAAAGCATAGATATTTAATCGCCAGCCATTTTTTTTCTTTCTCTTTGACAATTAACAATTATCCCTGCTTGAGAAGATGAAAGGTGATAATTATTAATTGTTAACGGGGGATAGGTAACATGCAGACAAGATATCCTACCCCTTTGAAAATGTCCTTGATTACCCACATGACGACATCCACACGATCAAAGTCCCAGGAAATACCATTCAACTTAAAGAAATCATCTCTATAAAAACTGCAATTATTCCTCTAACTAGTGGAAATACGATTTTACAAATAGGAAATACAATTTTATCAAGTGGAATTACAATTTTATAATATGGAAATGGAATTTGATCAATAGGAAATACGATTTTATTACATGGAAATGCCATTTGATCACTTGTTAAAATTATATTTCCATATGATATAATGGCAATTCCAATATGAAAAATCATATTTCCAATTGTTAAAATTCCGATTCCTGTTGATAAAATCGTATATCCATTAGATGAAATTGTAATTCCAAATGATAAAGGAGCATTTCCTATTTATAAGCTCATATTTCCAATTGACTTTTCGATAAATCCATGGTAGACTAAGAAATCATGGTGAATAA
>JAUPLE010000335.1 GCA_030837085.1 Acidobacteriota bacterium
AATCCTGGATATTTTTACCCTTTTTCAGGTCCCATATTTTCATTGTACCGGTATTATCAGCGGAAATAGCCCGCTTCCCGTCCGGCGTTACTACTACCGAAGTAACCGGCGTATTGTGGCCGGAAAGTGTGAATAGTTCTTTACCATTAAAGATATCCCATACTTTGAGTGTGCCGTCACTCGAACCAGAGATAGCCTGAGTTCCATCCGGTAATACTGCTGCCGAATTCACCCATCCGTTATGGCCGAAAAAAGTGAATAGTGCTTTTCCGGTAGTGAGGTCCCAAACTTTTAACGTTTTGTCCTCCGAAGCCGATACAGCACGTTTTCCGTCCGGCGTCACAGCGACCGAACCAATCTTGCCGGTGTGGCCACGAAGCGTGAAGAGTTCATAGCCCTTTGTGATATCCCACAGTTTAAGGGTCTGATCGAGTGAAGTGGATATGGCGCGTTTCCCATCCGGCAGCACTGCGATTGAGAAAATCGTATTCCGATGGCCGGAAAGAGTGAGTAATTCTTTCCCATTATTAATATCCCAGATTTTAAGATTATAATCACCATTGTCGCCGATGACCCGTGTCCCGTCCGTTGTAACGGCTACAGTTCTGCCTCCACCTCTTTGAATCGGAATAGTTAATGTATTATCACCATTGTAAGAATTCCAGACCTTTATGCTGCCGTCACCCGACCATGAAATAATGCGTGTACCGTCGGGGGTGACAGCTATATTTAGGCCGCCTCCCCTTTGGATCGGAATAGTTAATACATTATCACCATTGTAAGAATTCCAGACCTTTATGCGACCGTCATCCGACCCGGAAATAATGCGGGCACCGTCCAGCGTCACTACTACAGATTTAACCCAATCCGTGTGTCCGCTTAGAACCCCGATGAGTGGGGTGCCGGGAGGTGTTAAAGTAGCCGTCAACGGACGTAACCATGGTACAGTAATCTCCTGGCGAATTGGGTTTAATATCATTTGAATACCCGGCATTTTATATGAAAGCAAACGCCCCAAAAGTTGATTACCTAATTGCGTTTTGTCTTCATCCAAAACATGCCGGGCCAGGCGAAATGCATCCTGCACCAGGGACAATTCCGCATCATCCTTAATATGCTCAAAATCAGCAACCAAGGCATCGACATCCGTTGCGTTTAATTTAGCCTGCAGCCAATCGAACTCAAATAAAATTTCCCGCAGTATCTCAATCAAATCATATTGGGCCAGGTGAGCCGGCAAATGCATAAAACCATATTGGTCGAAAGAAGTATAATGATTACTCATGATATCCTGTGCCATTATAGGCGAATGATAACCACCTGTCAAGGGGACGAATTGATTGATTGAAATTTCAGTTGCTTGATTTTAATATGTTTTTAATGGATAATTATCTCTAAGAGAAAATACATGGCAGAACAAAACATTCCAGTGAAGCAAATCAGTGGTGAGTCGGCAGGGCAAAGCAACACCGAAGAAATCGCGCTCGATACCCAATACCCCTACTTCAAGGCAAGACCCGCAAGCCTGGGCCGTTCTTTCGATAGTTTTATTGCCGAACAGACCAAAGGGTTTGTCGTCAGAAAATTCGTTATCGATGAATTGGAGGAATTCCTGGGGGATGAGGACATTGAGAGTGGTTATTTCATCATCAAAGGGGAACCCGGTATCGGGAAATCGGCGCTTATGGCCTACCTGGTAAAAACGAACGGCTATATTCATCACTTTAATATAGGTCTGCAAAACATCAGCAAAACCCAACTATTTTTAGAAAGTGTGTGTGCGCAACTGATTTTGCGCTTTGAATTGGATCATCCTTCATGGCCGCCAGATGCCGATAAAGACGGGGCATTCCTAAACCAATTACTGGATGAAGCCGGCGATAAATTGAAAGACAACGATAAATTGGTTATTGTAGTGGATGCCCTGGATGAAGTCGACCGGGGCGGATTATCGCCAAGGGCCAATATATTATATCTACCGCCGGTGTTGCCCCCACATGTTTACATAGTAGTCAGCACCCGTGAAAAAGATGATATACACTTGCAGGTAGCAAACTCAAAAGAATTTAGATTGTTGGCCGATTCCACTTTCAATATTCGGGACGCCCGGGACTATATCCGGCAAAAATTGTCCGACAAACAAATGCTTCAGCGGATCGCATCCTGGAACACTACCGATGAACAATTTATCGATGCCATGCTGCAAAAAAGCGCGGGTAATTTTATGTACCTGCGGCACGTTCTACCTGCCATAAAAGCCGGGCGGTTTGTCGAAGGAACCCTTGACCAATTACCTGAAGGGCTCCTGGGTTACTATCGCTGCCACTGGCGACAAATGAGGAACCAGGATCAGGTCATTTTCGATACAACGTACCAACCCGTCGTATGTGTACTGGCAGCGGTGAAAGAAGCCGTTTCAATCGATCAAGCATCTGCCTTTACAGGAATCACCGCCAATAAAGTCCGGGATGTTATCAAGGAGTGGCGTGAGTTTTTATATGAAGAAACCGGGGATCAACATCAGTATTTATATCGTGTTTATCACAAAAGTTTCCAGGATTTTTTAAGAGAAGAGGTTGATCCCCAATTGAAAACTTATCATGGGATGATTGCCCGTTATTATTTAAGGTTGGCGGGAAAGGATATTCCGGATTATCCAACCTTGAAAGGGAAAAATAGTTATAACAAAGATATTGAATCATCCCAAAAAATTCTTATCCTCGCCTCCAATCCCAAAGGCACCCCTAATCTGCGGTTGGATAAAGAGGTTCGAGAAATCGAAGAAATCTTACGACAGACAAAGTACCGTAATCAATTTGAATTCTGTACAATATGGGCGGTGCGCCCCCGTGATATCCGCAAAGCACTGTTGGATGTTAAACCACATATCGTTCACTTCATAGGGCATGGGAACGAAAAAGGCTTGCTGGTGGAAGATGAAATAGGTTTTGCCGTGAATATATCAACAGAGGCCCTCGTAGGATTATTCGCATTATTTTCAAATAAGGTCGAATGTGTTATTCTTAGCGCCTGTAATTCATCCATCCAGGCTAATGCCATAAAAGAGCATATTAAGTATGTAATCGGCATGGAAGGATTAACCAAAGATAACGTTGCGATCGAGTTTGCCTTAGGTTTCTATGATGCTCTGGCTGCAGGGCGATCTTATGACGATGCCTTCGAATTCGGACGTAATGCTATCTTGACAAAGTTCCCCAAGGAAAAAAAACATCTGATCCCGGTTCTGAAACAAGCAGAGATATGATAAACAAATGTTACTCTCATTACGATGGAAAATATCTATAAAGATTTTGATAAATATGGATTGCACTATCTTCCGACTCATTTACTGGAATGTCAATTATGGGATGAAATTGCAGGGGTGCTTTGCGACCTTCAATTTGTAGAAGCCAAAAGTGCTGCCGGTTTGGCCTTTGAGTTGGTTTCCGATTATACTGCGGCGTTGCGTTGTTTGTCCGAAGATTCGGAAAAGCCACAAGAATTGCTAGAAAAAAAATACGCTGTTGAACTCTACATGGAGAACCTTATGGCTTATGCCGAAGGGAAAACCGAGAACTTGAATCCTATCCCGTCGGTGGAACATAGGCGTGATAAAGAAATAGGGGATTGGGTGGAAAAAAAGCCGGTAAGTCAGCAGGATGTACATCAGCGCCTCAAAGCCTTCGGTAAATTTGCAAAAGAACAAGTTTATTATCTGGAGC
>JAUPLE010000336.1 GCA_030837085.1 Acidobacteriota bacterium
CCTTTTTCCCCCTGTGCATAACCGGTTTCAAAGTCTTCCAGGAGAATTCGCCAGGAAACGCCGTCAATCACCAGGTGATGAATGACAATCAATAAATGGTCCCCACTCAAACCTTTAAATAGTGCCAATTTTACCAACGGCCCGAACTGCAAATCCATGGAGCGTTGAATCCGGTCGGCTTCTAATTTGATTTCAGCTAACCTGGCTTCATTTTCCGTGGATTTTAATCGCATCGATACCAGGTCGAATAATTTCCCTGCAATGCCCCTGTTTTCCTGGAGAACAACATTATTTTCAATTTTAAAGACCATCCGCAGCGCGTCATGGTGGGAGACGATTTTTGTAAAAACCTTCTTTATATAATCTTCATTAAAACCTTTTTTCCTGGACAGTAGTATGGATTGATTAAAATGACGACCATAGGGAAGATGGTTTTCAAAAAACCAGCATTGAATGGGGGTTAATGTCACGTTACCTATAATTGTAGCTTGAGCCGGTGTCCGCACTATCTTTTTAACATGTTTCGCCAATTGATGAATGGTGGGATATAAGAAAAAATCATTCACACTGACGGTTAAACCCCACTTGAATAACTTTGAAGAGATCAGTATGGTTTTAATGGAGTCGCCGCCGATTTCGAAAAAATTGTCATGGATGCCGGTTTTTTCAAAGCCCAGTACTTCGGCCCATGTTTGGGCCAGTATCTCTTCGATTTCATTGGTTGGGGCCGTGTACGCAGCGCCCATGACTTCAGGGGCAGGCAGCGCCCGGACGTCTACTTTTCCATTGGGGGTCAAGGGAATCCGGTCCAATTGAATGAAAAATGAAGGAATCATATAATCGGGCAGAGTTTTTAAAAGGCTACTCCTAATGGCCTCCATATTGGGGGTAGCCGTGGGAACAACATAAGCGCAGAGGTATTTTTGACCGGCGGCGTCTTCCCGGGCTAGAACAACGGCTTCTTTTATTTCTTTATAATACAGCAGCCGGTTTTCAATTTCAGCCAATTCGATGCGAAATCCCCTGATCTTGACCTGGGAATCGATACGCCCCAGGAATTCAATAACCCCTTTAGTGGTTCCCCCCGCCGGGGGGCCGTCAGGCAGCCACCGGGCCAGGTCGCCGGTTTTGTAAAGAACCAGGGGGGCTTTTTTCGAGAAAACCGCCCCCCTGGACTCCCCGAAAAAGCTTTTGTTTTTTTCATCGTGGTCATCCCGATAATCCCATAAATCGTGTTTAAATTTTTCCGCGGTTAACTCCGGGTTGTTTACATAGCCCCTGGCCAGGCTGTCGCCGCCGATACAGAGTTCCCCCGGGACGCCCACCGGCTGCAAATAATCATTTTTATCCAATATATAGATTTGATTATTAGCGATGGGATTCCCGATGGGAATATTTTCCCTGGATTCCGTTACCGGGTAACTGGTGGCGCATACGGTATTCTCGGTGGGGCCGTAGCAATTATATAATTCATAATTCCTTTTTACAAACATTTTTAACTTATCGCCGCCCACCTGTAAAATACGCAGCGAGTTATTAGGGATGGTCATGAATTGTTCCGCTACCTGGGTGGGTAAAAAGCCGATAGTAATCCTATTTTCCTCATAAAAACGGTTTAATGCCTGGACATCCAGTTTTACTTCTTCTGGGACAATGTAAAGGGCCGCGGCAATAATCATGTATGGGAAGATTTCCCAGACCGAGGCGTCGAACCCGAAACCGGCGTATTTGGTGGCCCGGTCGCTAGCCGTCACCTTAAAATATATGTTGTGCCAGCAGCATAAATTAACCAGGCCGCGGTGTTCCACCATGACGCCTTTGGGCTTTCCCGTGGAACCGGAGGTATATATCACATAGGCGCTGTCATAGGGGGTAGGTCCAGGTCCCGGCTCCCAATCGCCGCCGTTGTATAACCCGTCGTCATCCAGGTAAATAAGAGCGCCTTTAAATGTTAACCCGCGCGCCAGCGGGGGCCGTGTGAGTAAAAACCGGGAGCTGCTGTCCGACAACATATAGTTTATCCTCTCCCCGGGAGTCCCGTCTTTTATGGGCATAAAAGCGCCCCCTGCTTTTAATATCCCTAATAAACCGACGATCATTTCCCGGCATGGCTCTACCATGATAGCAACGATGTCCCCGGGATTTAAACCTTTATCCTTTAATTTCCAGGCTATTTGACCGGCCTTTTTATTCAACTCCCGGTAAGTTAAGCGGCCCCTATTGTCGGATTCATTATGATCGAACTGCTGAACGCAGGTCATACCAACAACGGCGATGTTATCCGGGTTTTGCGCTGCCTGTTCTTCAAACAGGGCGTGAATCGACCTATTTTTGGGGCAATCCCAGCCCATTTTATTGAATTCATATAACAGCTTATATTTTTCTTCCTCCGGGATCATTTCGATCTCGGCGATTTTCTGCTCGACGTTGCTGCAAATGGAAACCAGTAATTTTTTATAATATCCCAGGAACCGTTCAGCGGTTTCTTTTTTAAAGAGTTGGGTGCTGTACTCCAATTTCAGGAGCAGGCCTTCGTGGCTTTCTACAGCAATCAATGCCAGTTCGAATTTGGCTTTTTTCACTTTAAAATCATAAGGATTGGCTTTGGTCAGCATGAGGGTTTCCACGAGATATTCTTTATGGTCGGATTCGTTTTCCAATTCGAATGCCGCGTCAAATAAAGGATTCTTCCCGATGTCCTGCCGGGGGGCTACTTTGCTTACCAACTGTTCAAACTGGTAATCCTGGTTGTCAAAAGCGGCCAGGGTCTTTGGCTTCAATTCCGCCAGGAATTCTTTAAACGTTTTGAGCCCCGTGGGAAAATTCCGCAGCGCCAGGGTATTGACAAACATGCCGATAATTTTTTGCAGATCAGCGTGTCCTCTGCCCGCGGTCACGGTCCCGACAACAATTTCTTCCTGGCCGCTGAGTTTTGCCAGTAATACATTGTATACGGCCAGCAATACCATGAATAGGGTAGCCCCATTTATTTTTGCCGTCCGGTACACTTTTTCGATTCTTTCCGTGCTTAATTCCGATGTTAATGTATCGCCGTCAAAGGTCATTATAGAGGGCCTGGGATAATCCATGGGCAAATTCAACCGGGGTATTTCACCGGAAAATTCTTGCAACCAGAACTCTTCCTGCTCTTCTATCTGCTCTTTATGCTCAATGCCGTAAGTCCATTCCGCGAAATCCTTGTATTGAATGGAGATGGGAGCTAATTCTTTTCCATCGATCAAGTCCTGGAGTTCTTCCAGCATAATGGCCAGGGATGCCCCATCAAAAATGATATGGTGGATATCCATCATGAGAACATGATGGCTGTCCATTATTTTGATCAGCCCCACCCTGATTAATGGCGATGTGGAAAGATCAAAAGGACGAACAAAATGCGCCACCACATCCTCGAAAGCCAAACTAGTTAACTCTTTCCCCTCTTTTCCTGCCTGCCGGCGATAGATCACGCCGTTTGCGGCAAGCTCATAATAATCTATTTTGAATTCCCCTACCACCCCCTGGCAATCATGGATTTTTTGAACAGCTTCGCCTTCCACCTGGTGGAACGAGGTCCGTAAACTTTCATGCCGTTCGATCAATCTTCTAAAAGCGTTTTCTACTATGCCTTTGTCGGTGAAGCGATCATATATTTCCATTAATTGTTCATTGTACAGCGTGCTGCCTTTATCCAATTGGGCCATAAAATACATTCGTTTTTGAGCGGAGGAGAGGCGGTAGTATTCCTTTTCCGGCGCAGCCTGGATAGAGGAATAGCGGACTTTTTTCGCCCCTTTTATATACTCAGCTTGTTGGCGAATGGTGGGGTAATCAAAGACTTTGCGTATTAAAAGTTTTACACTAAAGGTTTTATGTATGGCCGCGGCCAACACCGCCGCCTTTAACGATTGACCGCCCAGGTTGAAGAAATCGTCGTCAATTCCGATCAGGTCTTTATTGATATGGAGCACTTCGGCCCAGTTCTCCACCAACTTTTTCTCGGTTTTATCCCGGGGCGC
>JAUPLE010000337.1 GCA_030837085.1 Acidobacteriota bacterium
GTGGCCCCGGCTTCCTGCATGTGATAACCGGAAATACTGATGCTGTTGAATTTAGGCATATTCTGGGAAGCGAACCTGAAAATATCGGCGATGATGCGCATCGATGGTCCCGGCGGGTATATATAGGTGTTTCGCACCATGTATTCTTTTAAGATATCGTTCTGGATCGTGCCCGTCAGTTTTTCATAGGTCACGCCCTGCTCTTCGGCGGCGACGATATAGAACGCCAGCACCGGCAGCACCGCGCCGTTCATGGTCATGGAAACGGACATCTTGTCCAGCGGTATCCCGGAGAAAAGAATTTTCATATCTTCCACCGAATCAATGGCCACGCCGGCTTTGCCCACGTCGCCCACGACCCGTGGATGATCCGAATCATAGCCGCGGTGGGTGGCCAGGTCAAACGCCACCGACAATCCTTTCTGACCGGCGGCCAAATTGCGACGGTAAAAAGCATTGCTCTCTTCGGCGGTGGAAAACCCCGCATACTGCCGGACCGTCCAGGGCTGCTGCACGTACATGGTAGCATAGGGCCCACGCAAATAAGGGGGAATGCCGGAAAGATAATCCAGGTGTGCATATCCCTTGAGGTCCTCGCTGCAATAAAGAGGTTTCACAGGGATTTGCTCCATGGTATGCCAGGTTAACTCTGGCAATGATTTCCCGGTCCGGGCTTCCAGTTGCTTTTCCCATTCCTGCCGGGAAATTTTAACGGGATTAAACGTTACATCTATTTTAGTAAAATCAGGTTTTACAGTTTTTAGCTTGTCGTTGGTGTTCATGAGAGTACTCCTATCTTTTTCAATAAATCCGAAAGAATGGCGACGGCATCGGCGCCCAGGAAGATAAAGGAATCAATCCCGGTTTGCTTATGCGTCTCTACCTGGTCTTTGGGATACCCGGCCAGCACCACCTGTATCCCCGGGTTCTTGGCTTTCAAGCCCTTTGTAATAGCAGGAACCAGTTCCGGGTACGTCTCGTCGGTGGAACAAATGACCACCGCCGGTGCGCCTGAATCTAATGCGGCGTCCACGGCGGCCTGGGGCGTTTCAAAGCCTTCAGGGTAAATAACATCGAAACCGCCCACTTCGAAAAATCCCCGGGAAAAATCCGCCCGCGCTTTATGCTGGGACAGGGGGCCCATAGTGGCCAGGAACAGTTTCGGTTTAGCGCCGGTTTTGGCTTCATATGCAGCGACAGCGTCGCGCAGTTCTTCAAAAATCTCTGCCGCCCGGTGTAAGTGAAGGGGTTTTATCGTAATGGGTGTTTGCGGGCCGATTTTCCATGCCCCAGAAAGCATGCCCAGGGAGCCGCCGGTTGTCAGGGTATCGATAGCGGCTTGAACGATCTCATCGCCGCATCCACCGGCAACGCAGGGCAAGGTAGCGCAGAGCTTACCATGAATCTCTCTCGACAGCGCTTCCTCTTGTTCCTTTAACTGTTGAATTCTTAGTTTATAAATTTGTTCATAATCGGGGGTCCGGGTTTCCGGCTTTTTCTCTTTCACATCCGCGAAAGAATTCGTGCCCACGATGATGGCTTTCCGTTTGGCCAGGTCTTTTCTTCGTAGTTCGGCCGCAGCTTCGATTTCGTTTTGAGGGAAACCTTCCTGGAGGGCTTTGAGCATGCCGCCGCGTTTTTCGATTTTCTGGAAGAGCGCCCAGGCTTTTTGGGCTGCTTCGGCGGTGAGTTGTTCCACGTAATAAGAACCGCCTGCCGGGTCGATCAATTGGCCCAGGTGGGCCTCTTCATTTAAGACGATCTGCGTATTACGGGCCACGCGGCGGGAAAATTCATCCGGCAGTCCCAGGGTTTCATCGAAAGGATTGGCCTGCAAACTATCCACGCTGCCTACTACCGCGGAAAAAGTCTCGGTGGTGGTACGCAGCATATTAACATAGGGATCGTATTGGGTCTGATTATAAAAAGACGTAACGCCGTGGATGATCATTTTTTGCGCTTCCCTGCCGCCGCCGTAGGATTCCACGATCTTTGCCCACAGCATCCGACCGGCGCGGAGTTTGGCGATTTCCATGAAGAAAAAAGGTCCAATGGCAAAGGTGAAACGCATATTCCCGGCGATTTGATCAATCGTTAAGCCTTCGTCCCTGAGCCGGTCGATGTATTCCACGGCCGCAGCCAGGGCGAATCCCAGTTCTTGTACGGCGCTGGCGCCGGCGTTATGATAAGGAACGCCGCTGACGCCGATGGTTTTCATGAGCGGCATATTGGTTGCGGCCCAGTTGGTTGCCGCCGCCATCCTGGAGCACAATACTTTCCATGAAGTAGGGAGTTGGCCGTTGGCGGCTAAAAATCCCAGGGGATCGGCGTCGATACTGCCTTTAATTTGTTTCAGAGGTTTATTTTCGCTTTGCAAGAGGGCGGCGAGGCCGGCCAGCATGGGCAAGTTCTGGAAACCCGCGTCCACATGGATGGGATATTTTTCCAGGTCGATATCTTGCAGCGCCCTGGCAATTTCCCCGAGGGTTGAGAGGGAAACACCGTCGGCGCCGACTTTCCCGGTTTCGCTTTCGTCCGCGTCAAGCCCCATGCGGGTGGCGATATCCGGGACCAGGTATATTGCGTTTTGGCCCTTTTGCAGGTCAAGTTTCAGTGCCCGGTTAAATTCTTCCGGCAGGCTGTATTTAATGGCCTGGCAAATTTCCCAGGAATGGCCCGGGAAGCCTTCTACCTTTGTGCCCCTGGAGTAATAACCGGAACCCGGTTTCTCTTCCAGGTGGGGTAAATGGGCGATGTCTTTTTTACAATAGATAGGTTGTAGATTGATGCCTTCGTAGGTAGGCGTGACCAGGGCTTTTTCAAAGGGAACGCCCTTTAAACCTGCCTCTGCCGCGGAGCGCCATTCCTCGTAGGTAGGGGGAGGGAAGTCGCTGTGCAGGTTGAGGACTTTTTCAAGTTTTGTATCCTCATTTATTAGAGAATTATCCGACATAGTTGATCTCCTTTGGTTTTATTCCATTTCGTAATTCGGAAAAGTAAGATAGTTATTATACAAGAGATACGGGTAAAAGACAACCCATAGGTTTAAACTTCTGTGCCATTTGTGGTTCAGATATTCTTGGGCCAGGCAAGAATCATCCCTTTCATTTTCAATGGGATTTCGGCGCCATTTTCTTTATTTCAGCGGCTGAAAGACCGGTATATTTCGCTATGGTTTCTATAGGTATTCCATCTTCCAACATCCTGGCGGCGGTTTCTTTTGCATTTTCGCGCAATCCTTTTGCATATCCTTTTTTAAGCCCTTTTTCAAGCCCTTTTGCCAACCCTTCTGCCATTCCTTTTTCCAAACCTTTTTCTAAACCTTTTTCCAAGCCTTTTTCCAGACCTTTCGCCATACCTTGTTCAAGCCCTCTTTTCGTGGCATTTCTGTCTATGTCTCTTTCCCATATTGCCATATATTCCATTATATTTTCCTCCTCTGCTTCTTTCATGACTTCTTTTATTTGTTCCTTATAACTCTCGGGTAA
>JAUPLE010000338.1 GCA_030837085.1 Acidobacteriota bacterium
ATTGGTTATCGTTCAGCGCCAGTAATCGTAAATAATGAAAATTTCCCAGTCCCATCGGTATGGAACCACTTAATTGGTTTCCGCTTAAATCAAGCACCGACATTGGAGAATAAAGCGCTGCCGGAATGGGACCGCTTAATTGGTTCCAGGACATTCTCAGGTCTTGCAAATTGGAGAGATTACTAAATTCGGGTGGTATATTCCCGGTTAATTCATTGTAGGATAGATCAAGCCACACTAATTTGGAAAGATTCCCAAGCTGTGAAGGTATGGCTCCTTTTAATTTATTGGCGGAAATATAAAGGCCGAATAAATTCGTAAGATTCCCAAGCTGGGGCGGAATGGTCCCGTTTAGCTTGTTGGCCCAAAGGTTAAGCATGGTTACCATATCCTCGGAAACCGTAACTCCGAACCAATCGCCTTCAGTTCCGGGCATAGCAAATCCGTCTGTATCCAGTGGCGCTGTTTTCCAGCCGTTTTTTTCGGCCCAATTATCGCCGTCGGTTGAATTATAAATGGCAATCAATGCGGCCCTCTCGGATGCCGGGATGGCGCCATAGTCGAAACTCGTCATTGAAACAATTCCGAACACAAACACGAACAAAAACAACAGGTAAATTTTTTGTCTCATTTTTTCCTCCGATTCGTTTACACCATTTAATTATAAGCTAATTCCTCTCATTTGATGTAAAGATTTATAAAAGTTTACATATTTAAATTAAATTCGTGCCAATTGGTGAAATTCGCGGGGCGTTTTTGTTTTGAATTTGTTTCGAGTTTCGAATTTAGGTGGTATTCTTATACACTTCATAAATCTCTTCGGCCATGCGGGACCAGGAATATTTATTAACCTGGTTTTTCCCTCTTTCTATAAGTTCACGGCGGAAGGTTTCATCGAAAAGAACTGATTCCATTGTTGATGCCATGACTTCCGGTTCCACCGGATCGAAATAAGCAGCAGCGTCGCCCAATACCTCCCGGGTAGCAGCGACATTACCGGCAATAACCGGGCAGCCGTGGGCCATGGCTTCCAGGGGCGGTAACCCGAATCCTTCATACAGCGACGGGTACACCAGGGCAGATGCCCCGGTATATAAGCGGGACAACTGTTGGTCATTCCCGGCTATATGAAAGACATCATCGAGGCGTTCTAATAAGCTTATGGCATCGTGTTCCGCCCGGGAAAAAGAAGGCCCGCCGAAACAGATGAGATCGAATTCATCATGAATTCTTTTGGATATGGCATAAGCCAGCAGCAGATGTTCGAAATTTTTATACCCTTGTTTTCGCGTACCCACATAGAGTATATAGGGTTTAGCATGTTTATAAGGGTCACATTGGTTCTTTTCTAGGGTCTCAACGGGCGCGCCGGGATAGATGACGTTGATTTTGGCTTCGTCCACTTTATAAAAGCGCAGCAGATCCTCTTTCGTGGTTTGAGAAATAGCGACGATCCTATCCGCGCGTTCGATAGATTTTCGTTTATTCTCCAGTCTCGGGCGGATGTCCGGGAAATCCTGGGGAAACAGTTCGGGGATCATGTCATAGACGGTCAACACCACGGGGCTTTTACGCCAACTGTACACTGTGGAAGAATATCCGGTGGGGTGAAAAATATCTACGGACTTCCTGGCCAAGGAATTAAACAGGGCTTGGTTTATGGGCTTTAGCAGGACGGAGATATGGGGAAGAGAAACAATCCTTTTCCCGAAATAATAAGCGGTTTTCTCTTTAATATCCCACACCGGGAAGCGGTTGATATGTAAACCGTGAAAGAGACATAGCTCAATTTCTTTTTTATCGGCCAGGCGTCTGATTAATTCGTAGAAGAGCCGGGAAACGCCCCCGTATTGTTGGGCAACAAATACCTGGTGGTCGAACAAAATTTTTAATTGGTGCATCAGCTATCCCGAATAAAAGTTATCAAACCGGTGACCGGTCAATTGATTCAGGTTTAATACGGTCTTTATATCCTTCTTCTCAAAAATTTTATCGACTTTCACCTGGAAATAGACAGCCGGCAGATTGTAACCCTCCTGGATATTGGCCAGGAGAATATTGCTTTCAGTGTTTTTATTTTTCATGCGTTTATTTTATGATAAATAGCCCCACGCAGTCAAGAAAAAATTTAGGGTGCCGCAGGCGGTTGCATTTTTTCGAGATTTGGTTTATCATTCTTTGAAGGTTCGATCAATGAGTAAATATGAAAAAATAATATTAAAAGTTTTGCGAGGCGCCTCGGATAAGAATATACCCTTTGATGAATTGTGTTCGTTACTTGAGTATTTGGGATTTCAAGTCCGTATTAGAGGAAGCCATCACATATATTATAAAGACGGTATAGAGGAAATCTTAAATTTACAGCCGAAGAATTCAAAGGCAAAACCTTACCAGGTAAAACAGGTTCGAAATATTATATTAAATTATAAATTGGGAGGTGCGGGTAATGTCTAAATATGAAATCATCGTTTATTGGTCTGATGACGATGAGGCTTTCATCGCGGAAGTCCCGGAATTACCAGGTTGTGCGGCAGATGGCGCAACATACAGGGAAGCAATCGCGAATGTGGAGGTAATCATCGAGGAATGGCTCGAAACCGCGAAAAAAATGGGACGCCCGATTCCTATTCCCCGGGGTAGATTGGCATATGCTTAAAACCATGAAGTCAAGAAAAAACCTTCAATCAAAAGCTTTGGGAAGTCCGTAACGGCGAAACCTTTTCTCGAAAAGGTTCCTGGTCGTCGAAGCCAATTTCATCCGAACCGGTAATAAAGTAATTGGTAAAATACAAAAGGACCGGGAGATTTTCCGCAAAGGCTGAAGCAATCATTTGTTCGGATGTGAAAAAACCGCCTTCGTGCATGTATTCAGGGGGCAATTCGATGGTAAAAGCAAGACCCCCCAATGTCCCGTAAACCCAATCGGTGAAATCTCCATTGCTCAAATATAACGATGTTATCATGGAGCCGTAAGTATAGACTCGCCCACTAACCAGGAATATCCTGTAGGCTATCTCCCTGGCAATGGCATACATGCGTGCCGCATCGGACGCGGGCGTAAATGTATAGCCCCAGGGATAAAGTATATCCTGCCCATAACTGTGAAAACTTAGGGAACCTACGGGCGGATTCGCCGTAAGGAATTGTTGAAGCGCCTGGGTTTCCGGTTCGGAAAAAGGCGCTGTACCCCTGTACACTTCACTGTCGGGGGCCGGGCTCGAACCGTTATCATCATAGCCCCACATGTAACCGTAATTGCGGTTGGTATCCACACCCCAAATGAAACCGCCGTTATAACGCCGGTTCTTCCGCCATAACCGGTAGGTATGGATGGAAAACTCCAGGCCGTCGGGATTCTGGATGGGCATGATATATATTTGCGCGCCGTCAACTGCCCGCCGCACTTGCGGGTCCAGGCTGTAATTCTCTAATAAATACTTTGCAAACAGTAACGGTATCTCTACGGAAATCCACTCCCGGGCATGATGACACCCAACGATAAATATATTGGGCTCGCTTTCATTGCTTTGCACATTATCACTGATCTTGATGACATTTAACTCCCTGCCCTCGATGGAATAACCGATGGTAATCTCCTGCGCCATACCGGGGAAACGGGTTTCCAACTCCTTCAGCAGCGAACGGGTTTCGTTATAATTATGATAAGCACCGTTGATGTCGCCCTGGCTGCTGGATATTTCCAGCCCCACCAGGTTCTCCTGCGGCGCAAGATACCGGTCTCGTATCTCGATGCCGGACTCCTCCACCTGCCGTAACTCATTGCGATCCACCAGGAAGTAAAAATCTTCTCCCTGGCAGTAGAGCCGGTCCAGGGGAGCATGGGTTTTTAGATAGACCCGGTAATCGCTGCGGTTTATTCCGATAACCGTGTCCGGGAATTCCTGGCTCATGATATTGAGAGCAGTAAAATATAATATAAGAAAGCTTAATATGATCGTATTTCTTCGCATGATCGACCTCCTGTTTTTTACCAATGAAACTGCACCGTCGAATTTAAAACGAAATGTTTCTGTCTGATTCCACCTGGGGAACCGAAACAATATAGCCCGCCGACATCGACATTAAACCTGCCAAATTCTAAGCCGAATCCGCCGGTAAGTTCCTGGAGTGTGGTTTTGGGTTCGGTAATAGGTTGGGGGTCCAGGCGGTACCCAAGCCTGAAAAAGGTGACACTGGAGGGACTATAGATGCCAAACTCGATCCCCAATGCCGCTGTCAGCGTATTTCGCATCGGGCGCGCCAGGGTTTCCGAATAAAAGACATACCGGTACCCTGACCAGGCTGTATATAATACTTCGGCGGCCAGGGATAACTTATTTTTCCTTGATGCATCAGTACTATCATGGGAAAAAGGCGTAAACACAGCCCCCAGGTAAACGCGGCCGGGACGATAATAGTTGTCGGTGCTTTTTAAATTGGAAATCTCCAGGTGCGTAGTGGGACTGTCGAAAATATGGTCCAGGGTCCTGTGCGCCTTGCCGCGCAGGGGGTAAA
>JAUPLE010000339.1 GCA_030837085.1 Acidobacteriota bacterium
ATCAAAAGTTTTTGGTGGTCCAGGCCCCTTTTTTCAAAAAGGGGCCTGGCCGCCGGAGGCAAAGTTGAATAAAGCTTTTGTTAATGTCAACTACTGGTTAGATACCTACGGTAAATTGGGTTTCCAAATCGCAACCAAAGACCACGTTGTCAGGACCTGGTTTGAGAAATACATTCCACACGGCGATGGCCGCTGCCTTGAAATCGGCTGCTTCCCCGGCCAATTCCTGGCCTGCTTCGGGGAACTGGGCTACCAATTAAACGGACTAGACCTCATACCCGCCGTCGAAACAACCTTACCCCAATGGCTGAAAAACCAGGGCTATCCAGTAGGAAACTTTTTCAACGAGGATTTCTTAAACTTCAACCCGGGCGAAACCTACGACATCGTCGCCTCCTTTGGCTTTGTCGAACATTTCATTGACTGGCCAGACATTATCCACCGACACATGAGACTGGTTAACCCGGGCGGATACCTGATCATTTCCGCCCCAAATTTCCGCGGCCTATTCCAACGCGCCTTTCAATCCCTCTTTAACAGGGAAAGTTACAAACGTCACAACATCCGCGCCATGAACCCGGAAACCTGGGCTGAAATCATCCGCGAACAGGGATTTGAAATCCTCTTTTCCGGTTATTACGGCCCTATTCACTATTGGGCCAACGAGCAAAAACGGAATATCTTATCCAAATTAGCGGTCCATTTCTTTATCGATATCCTGCTGCCGCTGCTGAAGTTCCTGCCCCTGCCCCAAAATAAAAAGCTCTATTCCCCCATCTGCGGGGTTATTGCGAGGAAAAATTAATATGAACAAGCATGCCTCCGGCGGCCAGGAACCTTTTCCGAGAAACCATCACGGATGGACGGTTCCTGGACCTCCAAAAGCTTCTATTCACGTTCTTTTCTGGCCGGGCTGGTGGTATCCCAACCGCACCGATCCCCTGGGAGGCATATTTATTAAGAAACATGCCGAAGCTGTCTCCAGGTTCTGCGATGTCTCCGTACTCTATATCACACCCGACCCTACTTTGATAAATAAAAAATACGATTTACAATACTCCATTGAAAATAATCTCCGTTCATTAAGATTCTATTATAAACCAGGCTCGCGCCTGCCGCTGATTTCTAAAATATCCGAATTTTTAAACTATGTGATCGCCGGTTCCCGGGGACTGCGCTTTCTAAAAGAAATAACGGGTTCCCCGGATGTGATTCATGTCAATGTCAATCCACCGGCAGGATTGATATTTTTGTTATTCACACGGTTAAGGAAGATTCCTTATATCTTTACCGAACATTGGTCCGGGTATTTACCCGCCAATGGAAGCTTCAAAGGTTTGCTCCGCAAATGGTTGACCCGGTGTTTGGTCAAAAGGGCCGGCGCCGTCACCACGGTATCGGAAAATCTCAAAAACGCCATGCTGGCGCATAAACTGGAAGGCAATTATCATATCGTTCCCAATGTGGTGGACACAGATATTTTTCACCTGCCCACAGAAAAAGAAAATAAGCCGGGGAAGAAGAGGAGGATTCTTCATATTTCCGGTTTAGTCCCGGTGAAGAATATACCGGGGATTCTCCGGGTGGTGAAGCGCCTGGCTGATAAAAGGCATGATTTTGAGTTAAACATTATAGGGGAAGGGGAACTCCGGGAGGAGTTTGAGCATTTGGCGTTAGGAATGGGAATATTAAATGAGGTTGTATTTTTCCATGGGGGGAAGAGAGTGGAGGAGGTGGCGGTTTGTATGCGGGAATCGGATTTCTTGCTTTTGTTTAGCGATTATGAGAATTCCCCTTGTGTGATAGTAGAGGCCATGGCTTCCGGGTTGCCGGTGTTAGCTACCGATGTGGGTGGTATCCCGGAGTTGGTGAATGAGAGAATTGGGGTGTTGGCAGCGCCGCGGGATGAGGAAGGATTGCGTGCCGCGTTGGAGATGATGTTGGATAAGTGTACGGGTTATGATAAGGAATATCTGCGGGCGGAAGCGGTGAAGCGGTTTAGTTATGAGGCGGTGGGGCAGGTGTTTTTTAACCTGTATAATGAACAAAAGTTTTGTGGGGTCCAGGGGCGGTTTTTCAAAAGAGCCCCTGGCCGTCGGAGACAAACTTGAAAGGAAAGCTGCTGATTATTGCCTATTATTATCCGCCCGTAAAGAGTGGGGGAACTGTTCGGCCGTTGAAAATGGCAACGTTTTTACGGGATTTTGGGTGGGAAGTTACCGTATTAACACATACCTATGATTGGGTAGAGCCTCTCGTGGATCGAAACGATGGGACTATAAGGATAAGGGATATCAGCAACAACAAAAACAGGAAAGGAATGCGGGCCGTTATCTGGCTGTTATTGAGGCTTTATACGGAGTTTTTGAACCGGTTGGGTTGTTATCACTCCATATATACATGGTGGAAGAAACGGGTTATAAAGAACAGTCGCCGGATTGTGGACGAAGTGAAACCTGACGTGATTATAGCCAGTTATCCCCCGGTAGAGACATTAGAGATTGGCATATATTTAGCTCAGACCTATCATATCCCGTTGATATGTGATTTCCGTGACGGAATCTTATTTGAGCCCATTGAGCGGCCCAGGATGGAGCAGTATTCCTGCATAAAGAAAAGATATGAAGAGATTGAAAAGGAAGCGGTAAATACAGCCGAGGCCGTCATAACCATAGCCGATCCCATAACTGATTACTTCAAGGATCATTACCGGGTTAACCACGTGAAAGCGGAAACCATAGCCAGTGGTTTTGATCCCGTGGATTTCGAGGATTTGCCGGTTCCGGCGGTGTTTGACCCGTCGCAATTTCACATTGTCTTTACCGGCAGGTTTGGGTTAGCGGATGGCAGTAATCGTGTGGAGTTCTTTTTCGAAGCTTTGCGAATCATGATAAAAAAGGACGAACAACTTCGCGATAAGCTCCGGGTGCACCTGGTGGGAGATTTCACCCGTTCCGATTTGGACCCTATTAAAGATTTAATGGATATCGGCGTGGTGATCAATCATGGATTGGTATCCAGGAAAGAGTCGTTGGGGTTCCAGAAGATAGCCGACTTACTCCTTATTATTACCTTACCGGACCGGACCTGTTCCGTTTCCACCAAGATATATGAATATCTTTATACCCGGAAGCCGATCCTGGCCTTGACTTATGGGACTGTGTTGGCGGAGATGGTAGAGAAAACCCGCACTGGGTGGAATGTGCATCCCCACCGGCCGGAGGCCATCAGCCGGTTATTGGAACGAATCGTATCGGACAGGGAGTTTTATAATTCTTTTCAGCCTGATTTAGAGGAAATAAATAAATATTCCTTTGTATTTCATATAGAGAAATTAATCCCGATAATGAAAGAGAGTATTGATAAGGGCAACAATGGATAAAAAGATCATAGCCATACATCAGCCCAATTTCATACCGTGGCTGGGATTTTTCTACAAGTGGGCCAGGGCGGACAGGATGGTATTCCTGGATGACGCCGCGTTTACCAAAGGGAGTCACATTAACCGCGTGCGGGTTAGGGGCGGCGACGCTTCCGGGGAATCCGCGCAGCAGTGGTTGACTGTTCCCGTGCATCAGAAAGGCCGGTTGAATCAACCCATTGCCGAGGTAGAGATCAAGAATGATCTGCCCTGGCGGGAGGGCGTATTGGGGAAATTAAGGTCCTGTTATGGAAAGGCCCCATTTTTCAAACACTATTTCCCAGGGTTCGAGGCGATCATCATGAAAGAGCGCCTGTTGTTGGCGGACCTGAATATCGAGCTTCTCCAATGGGTGGCCGGGATATTGGAGATTGGCACGCCGTGGGTCTTATCATCGTCGTTGGAGGGAGTAAACGGGAAAGCCACGGAGCGGTTGGTTTCCATATGTCGGCATTTAGGGGCGACGGCGTATCTTTCCGGGTTTGGCGGGCAGAAGTACCAGGAGGAAGAAGTATTTAAGGAGCATAACATCCAATTAGTTGTTTATGATTTCAAGCACCCGGAGTATTCGCAGAGAGGGGAAGGGTTTATTGCGGGGTTATCCGTCATCGATTTAATATTTAATTGTGGGCCGGAGAGTGGCGGGATATTTCGGCATTAAACAGTGTTAGCGCCGCGCGGCGCAAAGACACTTTTTCCGCTCTTCTTCTCTTCCGCGCTTCCGCTCTTCCTTGTTTTTTTCACCTTCTTACCCTCTTACCTCCTCACTTTCTTTATTTTCTTCATCATTCATCATTCATTCTCCCTGCTTTGTCTGGGGATTACTGCCGTCGATAATAATATTGACATAATCCAAATTTAGTATTATATTATTGCCGGAGGTTTTGATGAAAGCCATAACATATGAGTTTGCCAGGAAAAATTTCGATGGC
>JAUPLE010000340.1 GCA_030837085.1 Acidobacteriota bacterium
CTCCCCATCCGCCGCGCCGCCCAAAAACTCTGCGATACCTTTTCACCCCTACTGGATACCAATAATAACCGCATCCAACAACTGGTGGAATGGTCGATTTTGCCGGGCTATTTCCTGCACATCCCCGAACAGTTAACCGCCTTAAAAACCCAGGAACCCCCCGGCGCCAACAACCAATCCCTCCCCGACCCGGACGCCGGGATCATCATCGCAGGGGCCACAGACCTTTATGTACAAAAACCCGGGGCGCTGCTGGACGAAAATTTACGGTTCATCTCCCACCGCGCCGACCTGTCTTATATCCGTGAACGAAACAATATAATTTACATCGGCGCGGGAACCACCATGGAAGAAATGAAACATTCACCGGTGATCAATGAACTGTTCCCCAACATGAAAAATTATCTTAACCTGGTTTCATCCACCATCATGCGCAACCGCGCTACCCTGGTGGGTAATATTGTAAACGCCTCGCCTATCGGCGATCTAACCATTATGCTGCTGGCCCTCAATACCGTTATCGGCCTGTCCAGGAACAGCACCCTGCGGGAAATTCCTTTGAAACACTTTTTTAAAGGCTACAAGCAATTAGAATTGGAAGCAGGGGAAATCGTACGCTTTCTTCGTTTTCCGGCGCCGGCGCCGGGAAAGGGTCTGCGTTTTCATTTCCATTTCGAGAAAGTATCGCAGCGCAAGCATTTGGATATTGCTTCTTGCAACACGGCCATATCCCTGGAGACCAACGGAAGCGCCGTTTATAATGTTCGTCTTTCTGCTGGCGGCGTAGCGCCCATTCCCTTGTACCTGGCAAAAACCTGCGCGTTCCTGGAAGGAAAAGAAATAACCACGGATACACTCCGGGAAGCCGTCAACGTAATGAACAGTGAAATCTCCCCCATCGATGATGTCCGGGGCAGTGTGCAGTATAAAACCCTGCTGCTGGGAAATTTGCTATTTGCCCATTTCATTACCCTTTTCCCGGGGAAAGAGTTAAAAATTTTGTGGGGTCCGTACCAGCGGGGCGGTTTTTTAAAAGAGCCCCTGGCGCGGTACTTGCCGGAGGCATTATGAAGAACTTCGATATACCGCTGCATGTACGCGGCGAGTCGGTTTTTTTAGATGACATACCCGCGCCCGAAGGTTTGTTGTACGCCGCCGTATTTACCTCACCGGCCGCCCATGGCAAAATCGAACGGCTGGATGCAGAGAAAGCCCGGCGCAGTCCCGGGGTTATTGCCGTTTTAACCGCCGCCGATATCCCTGGCCAGAACCAGGTGGGCGGCATTATCCAGGACGAAACCCTGTTAGCCGCGGAACATGTCAAATACATCGGCGAACCCATCGCCCTGGTGATTGCGGAAACCAAAACGCTGGCCAAGAAGGCGTTCAAAGATATCCAATTGGAGATAACTCCTTTGCCGCCGGTGCTGGACCCGCGGGAGGCTTTCAAAAAAGGGAATCTCATCATCCCGCAGCGAACGTTTGCTTTAGGGGATGTTACCGCGGCCTGGGGGCAGTGCGATGTTATCGTCGAAGGCCGGGTAGATTCCGGCGGCCAGGAACATTTTTACATGGAAACCCAATCCGCCATGGCCGTCCCGGCGGAAAACAAGAGTATTACGCTGTACTCATCGACCCAATCCCCAACAGCAGTGCAGCGGATTGCAGCGCGGGTCCTGGGGCTGCCCATGCACAAAGTCGAAATCGATGTCCGGCGATTGGGCGGCGGGTTCGGCGGCAAAGAAGACCAGGCCACTTCCTGGGCCTGCATGGCCGGCCTGGCCGCATTTATCCTGAAGCGGCCCGTGAAACTAACCCTGGACCGCCGCGAAGATATGATGATGACCGGCAAACGTCATCCCTATTCTTCGGATTTCAAAATAGGCCTGAAAACCGATGGGACTATCCTGGCTTATGAGGTCGCTTTTTATCAAAATTCCGGCGCTGCCGCCGATCTCTCCACCGCCATACTGGAACGCACCCTGTTCCATTGCACCAACGCCTATTATATCCCCAACGTCAAAGCCAGCGCCGCCTGCTGTTATACCAACCTCGCGCCCTTTACCGCGTTCCGCGGTTTCGGTGGGCCCCAGGCCATGTTTGTCCTGGAGAGCGCCATCCAAAAAGCCGCGGAGAAACTAAACCTGCAACCCAGGGTAATCCAACAAAAAAACCTCTTAAAAGAAAACGATACCTTCCCCTATGGCATGCAGGTGGAAAACTGCCGCGCCGGTCGCTGCTGGCAGGAGGCCGACCAATTATATCATTTCGAAAAAATATTTAAAGACGTAGAAACGTTTAATGCCGCCAATAAATTGAAAAAGAAAGGCGCTGCCGTGATGCCCATCTGTTTCGGCATTTCTTTTACCAATACCATGTTGAACCAGGCCGGCGCACTGGTGCATGTCTATACCGACGGCAGCGTCGGCGTCAGCACCGGGGCCGTGGAAATGGGCCAGGGTGTGAACATGAAAATCCTGCGCGTGGCAGCCCATACCTTTTCCATTAACGAGGAACGGATAAAAGTCGAGACCACCAACACCACCCGTGTGGCCAACACATCGCCTACCGCCGCCAGTTCCGCCGCGGACATGAACGGCAAAGCCGTGGAAACCGCCTGCTTCACTATCCTGGAACGACTCAAGCAAGCCGCGGCCGACCACTTTAACCACCCGTCCACCGCGGATGTAGAAATCAAAGATGAGAGAGTTTACCTCTGCGGAAAAGTAACGGACTTAACCTGGGTAACTCTTGTCAACAATGCCTATTTAAAACGAATTAATCTGTCCGCCCAGGGGTTTTACGCCACGCCCGGGGTATATTTCGATAGGACCATAGAGAAAGGCAAACCGTTTGCGTATCATGTTTTCGGTACGGCGGTCATGGAGGTAACGTTGGATTGTTTGCGGGGCACGTATGACATCGATGCGGTTCATATTGCCCATGATGCCGGCAGGAGTTTGGATTACCTGATCGATCGCGGCCAGGTAGAAGGCGGATTGCTCCAGGGCATCGGCTGGATGACCATGGAAGAATTGATTTACAATCCCGAAGGGAAACTTTTAACCGATAATACCGGTACGTATAAAGTCCCGGACATGAAATCCGCGCCGCGGGTAGTTAATGTACACTTTTTGGAGGATGCGGATAATCCGCGGGCGGTGTTAAGTTCCAAGGCCATTGGCGAGCCGCCGTTTATGTATGGCATCGGCGTGTATTTTGCCCTTTTCAATGCCATGAAAGCGTTCCGTGCGGATAAAGAACTATTTTTCGATTCTCCCTTAACGCCGAAGAAGGTGTTGAACTTTTTGTATTAATAATAGTGCCTCCGGCGGCCAGGAACCCTTTTGAAAAAGGGTTCCTGGACCTCCCAAAACTTTTGGTAAACAAAAGTTTTTCAGGGGGTCCAGGGGGGCGGTTTTTTAAAAAAGCCCCCCTGGTTACAATTTCAAAACAGACGAGACAGCTATAAACAACAGCAGCGCCTGCATATATATTCTTAAATGATCCTGTGAAATTCTCTCCCCGATTTTCAAACCGATCCAGGTTCCCAGCAATACCATCGGACTCAATACCACAGCCTTAAGTATCGGGCTAAACATTTCAGACCCAAACGTTACCAACATCAACGCCAACTGGAAAGGAACAAATATCAAAGAAAAAGCAAGAATCGTTCCCCTCATCTTCCGGTTGGACCATTGGTGGGCCAACGCCCATAAAACCACGGGCGGTCCACCAATATTGGCAAAACCATTTAATAGCCCGGTGAAAAAACCCGCAATATAACCCCACAATTTCGGGACATAATCACGCGATTTAATCGACCCTTTCCAATGCAGCGCCAACATTACCAGTACCACGACGCCGATGACCTGTTTCACCACCGGCTGATCCATATTCGAAATCCTGGACATCGCGAAAATACCCAGGGGCAAGCCAACCAAACCAATGATGATAAAAGGCAACATCTCTTTCCAATCCAGGTGCTCTTGCAAATATTTTACAGCCGTTACCTTCTGGATAGCGGAACCGATAACCACGATAATTACCGTGGGCGCCAGACTGAACCCAAAATAAAGTAAAATAGGAATCACAAACAATCCGAACCCGAAACCCGAAGAACTCTGGATAATTGCGCCCAGGGACAGCGCCCCCCCTATTTGAAGAATTTCCGTAACATTCATTGTAACTTCGCGGTCCTTCGCTCTTTATGGGGGTCGCCTGTCCAGCCGGGACCTTTGCGGCTGAAACTATTGCTCTTTAATAAACGCATCGATATTGATATCCTTTAGCGCTTTCTTCAACTCTTCCGCCCTGGTCCTGGACGGCAAGGGGAAAGAAATCACTTTGTACAAACCATCCTGGAAGTAAATATCAAAAGAAACATCCGCCAGGATCAGTTTCAAATTTTTCAACATTTTCAAAGCATTATCTTTCTCAGAGAAGGCGCCCACCTGGAGATAAATTTTTACCTGGGGAACTTCCACACCTGCCTGGGTATCCTCTTTTTCAATTTTGCCCTGGGACGTCGTTTGTTGATCCGTAGGAGTCGCGGTTGAAACATGCTCCGAAACCGTAGGTGTAACGGCATCGGCTTTCACAATTCTCAAAGCAACCGGGATGATGCCGTCATCATGGCCTGCCAATTTTTTAGCCGCGTCGTAAGACAGGTCGATAATCCTGTCTTTAAGAAAAGGCCCCCGGTCATTAATGCGAACAATTACACGTTTCCCATTATCCAGGTTTTCCACTTCCACCAGGGAATTAAAAGGAAGAGATTTGTGAGCCGCGGTTAGTTTGTGCATGTCATAAATCTCACCGCTGGCTGTGCGTTTTCCATGGAATCCGCGGCCGTACCAGGATGCAACCCCACTTTGGAATACATTTTCCTTAAAAACAGTTTCACCGATTTTTTGAATAGCCGCGGCTTCTTTTGCAGTGATAACCGTTCCCCCCGTTCCTTTTACCGTTTCCAGCATTTGTCCCGACGCCTCCTCCTCTCCTGGCTTATTTACTGGGCCGGGTTCGGTTTTAACCCTCGGAGAACAAAAGGAAAGGAACAGGATAATGATGAATAGGAAAGCAAACTTATTTTGTGCCATACAAAATTATAACAAAATAAAAAAAATACTACAACTCTTTAATCTTCCTGGAAAGCGTGGGTGATATGATTGATTTCAACGGCTCCATCCTTCCGAAGCACAGAGATAATATCGAATCTCACAAAAAAATCTTCGTACTTTTTCTTGCCCGTATAAACCTTTGCGGCGCGGATGATTTTCCGGCGTTTCCGTTCATCCACGAATTCCTCCGGTAAACCATAGTCGTTCGTGCCGCGGGTTTTTACTTCCACGAAACAAAGGGTCTCGTCCTTTTTAGCAATCAAATCCACTTCGCTGCCCAGGACGCGGAAATTTCTTTCCAGGATTTCGTAACCCTTTTGTTCAAGGTATCGGGCCGCGGCGCGTTCCCCGCCCGGCCCGATGGAAATCGTTTCTTCTGCCACTATTTTAAGGGCGCCCGTTTCTCTATCATTTTTATATTCAACCGTTCCAATTCCCGGAGAACCGGTTCATAAATTTCTTTAATGGTGGGGATTTGGACGCCCGTCAGGTTGATTTTATCTTCAGCCATCATATTGACGCCGATGGCCAGGGGCAGGCTGACCGTCCGGGCCATGGAAGAATCGCCGTGCGGGATACCGTAATCGATCATGGTAGACGTAATAAAATCCCTGGCCCCATCCTTATTCTCAACCACGAATTTATGACGCATCAATAGCAAATCAACTTCGCCTTCTTTATAGAACAATTTATCTTGCATACGCTGACCCAGGATATCCAGGCGATTATTGAAATCCGGGACCTTGTCGTCGCTGAAAAGTCCCAGCCACTCAATCCGTTTCATTACGTCCGAATTCTTTGCCAGACCGACTTTCGCTGCGGCGGCGGCCATCTCGTCATCTTTTTCATCCACGCCCACCAGGTCTGCCATCATCTGCTTATATGTCTTTCCCTTTAAGTTCGGCTGCTTCGTATCATCCACCATGCCCAGGTCTACGATCTTCTTTAACGTATCGCACCACCCCATATAACGGTAAGTACCCCTCATGACGGTCTCGGCATCTTTTAAGCCATAAAGCTCTTTATAGGGGATTGAATCCCTGTTGGGATAGACTTCAAATGTACCCAGGCCCTCAACCTC
>JAUPLE010000341.1 GCA_030837085.1 Acidobacteriota bacterium
AGCTGGCGAAGGGATTCGAACCCCCGACCGGTTGATTACAAATCAACTGCTCTACCAACTGAGCTACGCCAGCGCTCATTGCATTAATTATTTCTTCATACAAAAAAAGAATATACCACAACTATATACATTTTGTCAATTAGGTAATTAACGTATACTTCTTTTTTGCAGGTGCATAGTATACTCTTTTTTGAATGTTTTTTCAATAGCAGAGATTAAAAAAAAATATTTCTTTTGAAAATTATTGGGCTAAAATCGACGTGGGTCCTTCCCCTAATACCGCCCCCACCCCAAATCTATGAAAATTTCAGCCACCAAGGCGCCAAGACACCAAGGCGCTATTTAATTTTAATCGAACAATGATCGCTGGGCCGGGACATTCACTTCCTTCTTTTTGGGCTCCTGCTTTGTCGCTTCGATTAGTTCTTTTTCGATGTTGTCCAGGAACGGGCTCCGTTTTAAATGGTACTCCCGGCCCCCCAGCCACCGTTTTTGGGCATGGGACAGGAAAAGGTATTTTTTGGCTCTCGTCATGCCGACATACAGGAGCCGGCGCTCCTCTTCGACATCCGCTCGCCGCTGTTCGAACAATGAATAGGGCAACAGCCCGTCCTCGCAGCCGACAATGAATACGCATTTGAATTCGAGTCCCTTGGCGGCGTGAAGGGTCATGAGCGCGACATTTTCGAGCTGGGGTTGATAGGTATCGACAGCGGCGCCGAGGGCGGCGAATTTTAAAAAAGCTTCTTTACCGTCCGGCTGCGACTGGAAAGATCCGGCGGCCTGGAGCAGCCGTTTGAATTGGACTTCATTTTCCGCCTGTTCCCCAGGGAAACGATTCCCTACTATGGATATCACTTCGTTAAGGGCGTCCCTGGCGTTCGACTGCTCGCCAACGGTTGTCAACAGTGTGGGCAAATCCAGCGGCGTGACTATTTTTTTGTCGATTAATTGTTCTTTGAGGAATTCATTGGCCGGGTTTATTGATAGTTTCAAGAGATCGAGCAGGGATTTGACGGGTTCCTGTTGGAAAAAGGGCGTCTCGCCAATAACCTGGTAAGGGATGCTGTGATCGTTAAAGGCTTTTTCCAGGCAATCCATCTGGGCCTTGACCCGGCACAGGACGACGAAATCAGTCAGTCCACCGATATCACTTTCCTGGTTGCCCTGGGTAATGCTGCTGTCCATGGAAAAGAACCGGAGGCCGCCCATCATTTCCTCGATGGTGCGGGCCACGTATTCGGCTTCGCTTTTATCGGTGCTGTTGTCAGCGATTTTTATTTTCACCCCGCGGCTCATGCCTTGCATGACGCGCTCCGGCAACGTTTCCTCATTCGGTTTAATAATATGGCCGGAGGCCTGTAATATGGAATCGGTGCAGCGGTAACTTTTTTTTAAGCGGAAAAGGACGGCATTGGGATAATCTTCCCGGAAAGCGTTAATAAACCGGACATCGGCCCCGCGGAACCCGTAAATGGCCTGGTCCGGGTCGCCGATGACACACAGGTTGGCATCCGCTTTATTGGCTCCCCCGGGCGCCAGGAGCCGAATTAATTGGTATTGGGCGTAATTGACATCCTGGTACTCGTCCACCATGATCCATTGGTATTTTCCCCGGTAGAAATTTCTTAATCGGGCGTCGGCGGTAAAAAGGCGCACGGGGATATAGATGAGGTCCTCGAGGTCAACGGCATTTAATTCTTCCAACCGCGAATCATAGCGCTGGAAAATCCCAGCAAGGGCTTCATCCTGGATCTGGTCAGGGGTTTGCATTTGCTGCTTGACCTGGGTAATGGCGTCGGCGATTTGATTGACCCGGCGCTTCTCACTGCCGAGACTGTACTGAAGGAGACGTTTCTTGTCTTCCGGATCGATGATGGTCAACGCATTGCCGCGGATTTCCCTGAGTATGGCATAACCCAACGAATGAAAGGTGGTCACCTGGGGTTGGCTATTTTTCTCCAGGGCCTGTTCCAACCGCTCCCGGATTTCGGCGGCAGCTTTATTGGTAAAGGTAACGGCCAATATGTTTTCGGGGTCGATGCCCTTCTCGCGGATTAAATGGACGATACGCTGGGTGAGCACCCGGGTCTTGCCTGCGCCGGGCCCGGCAATCACCAGGGCAGGCCCGTAAAAATGCCGTACAGCCGCCCATTGCTCTTGATTGAGGCCGTTTTCGTCGTTGTCTGCCTGTGACATTTCTTCCGCTATTTCTAGGCCTGTTTTTTGTTTTTGCAGCAGCCGGTACTCCATGAGGTCGAAATTGATTAATTTCTGCCGGTGGATTTTTTCTGCGTGGGGGCTTTGAGGAGCAAGCATATCTTTGAATAACGCTCCCTGGGGTATGGATTGATAATCGCAGGCTTCCTCTTTCTCGAAAACGGTTATGACGCCGTATTCGCCGTCGTATCCTTCCTGGACTTTCACTTCGCGGTTACGCATGCGGCGCACTGCTTCGGCCAACTGGGGACCGCCGATTTTCTCTATTTCTTCTATGGGAACATCCAGTAAAAACTCTAATTCGGGGTGACCTTTTTTTAAGAGGGCCATATATTGGACGTCAACCTTCCTGGCATTGGGGCCCACGCCGGCAATCTCGGCCAATATTTCTTTCAAGGGGATGATGGAATAAAAGGGCGCGCGGTTGGGCCGCTCTTCGAGGTTCTCGCGGTCGGACAACTGGACGACGCGGTTCATTACTCCTACGGTCACGGGTTTCCCGCATACGCTGCAGCGGCCTTTGTGTTTCAATGTTTGCACGGGGTCCCAACATATATTGCACTTGCGGTGGCCGTCGTAGTGGTATTTGCCTTCCTGGGGGAAGAGGTCAATGGTGCCGCCGAAATGGTTGGGATCGCCGGTTTTTAAGGCCCGGGTCATGGCTTCATAGGAGAGGTCTGTATGAAAGCAGGTAGCGTTGCGGCCCAGTCGTTCGGGCGAATGGGCATCGGAATTGGATACGAGGGTGTATTTATCTAAGAACCGACACATCCAGTTCATGGGCGGGTCAGTGGAAAGCCCGGTTTCCACGGCGTATATGTGTTGGGAAAGGTCGGAGAAACATTCTTCCACGGAATCAAACCCGGATTTGGAACCGAGGATGGAGAACCAGGGGGTCCAGATATGGGCGGGGATGAAAAATATGTCCGGCGAGCAATCGAGCATCATTTCCAGGAGGTCGCGGGAGTCCATGCCCAGGATGGGTCTGCCGTCGGAGGTGA
>JAUPLE010000342.1 GCA_030837085.1 Acidobacteriota bacterium
ATACGTGATCTTCTCTTCTCTCTTTTTTATATACCCTTTTTTGGGCCGAAAGTGTTCGACATCGCCATAACCGTTGGCAGTGAACCTGGCTTCACAAAAGCAGCATTTCTCAAATTGATCCGCAATCACTTGTTTTTTTACGGTTTTTTGACCGTAAATGGAAGATTTGATTTCGAATTTTTTACCCCCGTTTTGATAAGAATTGGGATCGGCGTCATAAAGTTGCTTGTTTTTCTCTGTTTCTTCCTGGCCGCTTTGGATTAATATTAGAGGCGGATTGGGAAATTTTTCAATTTTAATCATCCGGTAATTTCTTCCCTGTATTTCGTTGACTGATTTTAGCCGCTATTTTTTTGATCAGGAAATCGGCTTCAATTTCTTCTTTGGTATTTCCGAAAGGTATGTCCGCCATCCGCCGCTCCAATTTGCCGAGACTTTCCATATCTCTTGGGGAAAGAGTTCCTTTGGATAATAACCGGGTGCGTTCATTCAAAAGTCCCTGGGTTTCCTTGGACCGGACGCTTTCGACTCCGAAGAGATCGCTGGTTAATATCTGGTCAACCCGCCAATTTTTTACTGACACGGGATCGTTATCGACAATTGTTTCGCTGCCCTGGCGTCTTAGCAGGACAAGATTTGCGCCTTCGGCGGCTTGAACCAATAAGGGGCTGTGTGCGGTGACAATAAACTGGGTGTTGGGGAATTTCCCTGTGAGATAATCTATAATAATACGCTGCCATTTAGGGTGGAGGTGGAGATCGATTTCATCCAGGAGTAATACGGCCGGTTCAGCCAGGGGGTTTTTACTGTCCGGGTAGCGCTCGAATAGTCTTGCGGCAAAGTCCACCATCCAGGTCAGCATCGTGCGGTAGCCCAGTCCCAGTTGATGGATGCCCACCCAACCGCTGGGCGTCTCGAAAATAACGTTTGAAATATTTTTATCTACACGGTAATCGATTTTTGTAACGTCCGGGAGCAAATCGATGATAATATCTTCTACTTGTTTCCTGTACTTCAAATATTTTTGATCTTTTGCGGAGATGTAATCCAGTTGCAGGAGCCATTCTTCGGCATTGATTAGGGGCGCATCGTCATCGAATAAGCTCCGGGCAGCGAATTCTTTTTTTTCCGTAAGGATTTTAGAAGAACTCATCCGGCGGGCGGCGCCATAGCCGTGGCAAATGAATTTTAAATCCTTAAAAATTGGATCGGAACTAATAAGTGTGCTTTGTAAATGCACCTCTTTAATAGGGTTTAAAAATTTAGAATGATGAATTTCTCCTTCAGATAATCCCTCGCTATAGCTTCTTTTCACCGTTGAAAATTTATTTTTGCCGGCAGTGAACTTCCAATCTATGGCAAAGTGTGCTTCGACAGCGGGTTTCAATTGATCTTCCTTTTTAAATCTCCAATTAAGCGCGGGGTTTAGAAATGTCATACTATCCGGGTCATTTGTACTATAAGGCGCTATCCCAACCAGGCATCGCAGCAAAGTCGTTTTCCCGGCGCCATTATCGCCGATAATGACGGTCCAACGGGCGGGTTTGCCGTTCCTGGAAAGGTCCAGGGTTTGAGGTTTTCCAAAGCAAGCAATATTCTCTACTTTTAAAGAGAGAAAATAACAACCTCTAATATCCGCATCTTTGTATTCCATATGTTCAGTATAACCTTTTCCATCAATAAAGTCAATTTTTCCTGTGTTTTCACCTTTTCGTCCGTGGCACTTACTTCGCGGTCCTTCGCTTTTTAGGGTGTCCCGCCGGGACCTTAGCGGCTATTTTTAATGGAACGGATAATTTTTGTTTGACAAATCAAAAAGAAAAATATATACTTTTCCATGTTATGTGTTACGGACGACGTTGTTTTGATTAGGAGATATAAATAGATACCATGAATATACAATTTACCCAATTCAAAAAATTAAATACATTCCTCGAAACCTTTTCCCCCCAACTGGAGGTGGAAAAAAACGAGTTGAACAAAGTGGATTCGGAAAAACTCATCCGCTCCCTGGTCTTTATCATCGACGGCCTGATCAAGGCGGAAAACCTCTATAAGAAACGAAACCTGATCCTTCCCAACAACCGCTCTTTCTTTTCCGGGGACGTGGTGGAGGTCATGACCAATATCAACCTCTACCTCTACAAATTCGAAACCAAAGTGCTGAACTTCACCCGCACGGAACGGCAAACGTTCATCTTCATCCTGGAAAATGTCATCGATTACTTCAAAAACACGACTTTATACGAGAACCAAAAAGACAAACGGAACTTGTTCGTGGATTACCGTTTCTGGATCGAGAATTTCTTCAAAATCATCGATCAAAAACTCTCAGGGGTGCTCAGCACCGATAAGAAAGTGAATCTAAAAAATTTCTTCAGCACCGACGAGACCCTGAAAAGTCAATTGATCTTTTCCACCGGCAGCGCCAGCTTCAGTGTTTCACCCTTTGTCATCAGCAAGGGGGATCAATATTTGTTCCTGGCCGGGATTACCGAAAACGGACTAAGCTATAAGAACCTCGGGTACGAGAAAGAACTGCTTATCAAGGATAAGCAATATGAGGCGCTGGTCTTTGAATTCCTGTTATCCAATTTCGATTTCAGCCGCGCCCAACTTTTAAAAGAAAGGGTAAAAGACAGCGAAGTCGATTTGCTGGTAGAATTCTTCGACCTGATCTGGAAAGCCTGCGAATATCACCGCGACCGCCGGTTCAAGGAAAGCTACGATTTACTGAGAGAGGTCTCCTTCGATCGCTTTAATCTTCCACTGATCTATTTAATGCAGATAAAAAACCTGGTGAACATCAACCGGGTATTTGAAGTGAAACAGTTGATGCAGAAGTTTGTTTTGCTTTTTCCCTATTACGTGGACGCCTATGAAATCATGGGCGATATCTACCTGAAAGAAGAGAACCTGGAACTGGCGCTTAATTTTTATGAAAAAGTGTTGATGCTGACGCAGAACAAACGGGTGGCGGAGAAATTAAAAGGGGTTAAAGATAATCTTCTGAAAAATAAAGGGAAACCGGTCCAACAGCAGAATGAATATTTTTATGATATTACCGAGTCCGTATATCAAAACGATGAAGAGATCATTTTAAGAGAAAAAGAGCTGCGGCAAATGATCGAGATACTGATGTCCAACTCGCGGCGCAATGTCCTGTTGGTGGGTGAGAGCGGGGTCGGGAAAACCGCCCTGGTGAAACTTTTATCCCGGAAAATCCTGGAAGGAAGCGTACCCTCATTCTTAAAGGAAAAGCGGCTCAAGGAGATTAATTTCGTGTCCCTGTTGACCGGTTCCAAATACCGGGGGCAATTCGAAGAAAAAGCATTAAAGCTGCTCCATGAATTTAGGTCCCTGAATGCCATCCTGGTACTGGAAGACATTCACTTGATGATGTCTTCGGGTATTGCCCGGGGTACTTCCCTGGACCTGGTGAATATTTTGAAACAGTTCCTAAGGGAAAACACGGTCCAGGTCATTGCCACTACCGATTATGAGGAGTATAAGAATACGATAGAGAAAGATAACGCACTTTTGAGCTTTTTCCAGAAAATCACCGTGAGTGAATTATCCATGGAAGACACCAGGATTATCCTGAACAACCTGGCCAAAAGTGTGTTTTCCAGGGATAAAATATTGGTGGCCGGGGATATACTGGACCTTATCGTGGAAAGCGCAAAACGGGATGTGAGGGAGAAGAAACTGCCGGATTCGGCGGTCATGATCTTTGAACGGGCCATTGCCAAGATAAAAGTGAAAGCATTTAGCGAAGAATCGCCCAGGTTCAAAGTAGAACAAGCGGATGTGGCGGAAGTGCTTTCCGACATATTGAATCTCCCCGAGTCTAATGTGGCTGTTTCGTTAAAGGAGCGGTTGTCTGGGTTAAAAGAAGCGTTGTTGAGCCAGATCGTGGGCCAGGATAAATGCGTCGAACGAGTTGTTGAAACGATTGTTACCGCAAAGCTGAACTTTGATATTAAAAAGAACCGGCCGGACGGGGTTTTCCTGTTTATCGGTCCCACGGGCGTGGGCAAGACGGAAACCGCTATTGCCCTTTCCAAAGCCCTTTACGGTTCAACGGATTATTTAATACGGATTGATATGTCCGA
>JAUPLE010000343.1 GCA_030837085.1 Acidobacteriota bacterium
GGCGCGTTTGTCGGCATCGGTCATGGGTGCTTGCCCATAAACCGCCCGAACCTTGAGATATTCCTCCAACAACCGCATCTCCTCCTTTGTTCCCCAGCCGGCCGGGTCCCCTAAATTCAACTGCACCAGGGCCGTTTCGACGCAGGCTTTCACATAGCCGGGACGGTTGACATGATTATCCAGGAGCAAACCGACCCCGTATTCGGATTTAATGAGATCCGCCAGGTAATGACCTTTAACCATATAACTTTTGGCCTTGTAAAAGCAGTCGATACGGGAAAGGGCATGCTGGATTTGTATCGATTGAACCAACGGGTCCTGGCCGGATTTCCAGAAACGGAACGCCCATTCGATTGCACGTAAGCCCTCTTTATCGGCGGGGAGTTTCAATTTTTTATTTCCCAGGATAAAATAGCCGGAAATAGCGTTGACCGGCTCAATATCCAGGCCATATTGACCGTAATGGGCTTTAAATACCGCCGGGTCGGCGGTTTTGATCTTTTGCAGCAGGGTCGCCAATTCCCCGGGATCGGTCCCGGCCCCGACGGTCCATTGGAACATCCCGAAAGTCATGAAGGAATTGTCCCAGGTGTTGATCGCATCGAGGTTACCTTCATTTTCCGAGACCGCCAGCATCACGTTCAGGGCGGAATCGGTCAGGCCCAGGGCGCGCAAGGCTTCCTTGTTCCAGTTAACCGCATCACCGGGTTTTTGATTTCCCGCATAGTATACCCCTTTTTTAAACTGAGTAAAACGCACTTCAACGGCGCCGTCGGAAACATAGAAACGGGGTTGATTTTTTTCTACGGCGCTGCTTATAGTCAATTGTGTTGGCATGTAAGTCTCCTTAATCAAATGCCGCCGCTTATACCGCCGGACAACATTTTTCCCGCCATTTTCCCAATGCCGAATAGCTTTGATCCGCCTTTCATTAATAGGGCCCTTAATTGCGCGGCTTTTTCATTTTGCCGGGTTGCTTCTTCCACCACCGCCATCAAGCGGTTGTATGTTTCCGCATCCGCGACCTGGGGGCGCAGCGCCTCCCATTGTCCCTTCGATGCCGATAACAGGGCCTGCAGCTCTTCTTCCAGGATTTCGTCCGTATGCTGGGAAGAAGCCGCTGCCAGGTCTTTTAAACTCTTTCGTAATTCCTTTGAACCGTTCATCTTGATTTTCTCCATATTTAATTATTTTTTTGTTCTGTTTCCCCCGGGTTCCCGGTTTTCCCTGTTTTTTGGAGTATGCCGGCCGTACTTGCCGAAGCAGCCGCGAGGCCCGAGTCGATCTTTTCCCGCAGTCCCTTTAAAGCACGGATATCGAATAAACCTTGTGTGGATTCCTCCACTTTGGAGAGGCTTTTCAGGTGGGAATAGATTTTCGCATTGGCTTGATTCAACAGGTTGAATGAACTATCCACCATTTCCAGGAGTTTTTTTTCTTCATCATCGAGGGGTTTCATTAATTGGTTTCGTTTTTCGTTAATGGCTTCCAGGGCGGCCGCGACCCATTCGGTCACATTCGTATCCCTTTGGCCGTCCGGCGGCGATTGCACCATCTGCACCAGGTTGCCGCGCTCGATAAAATCTTTGATAAACACGGGAAGCCATTGGTTCTCCATGAAGGAATCGGTCTGCTTGCGCAGGGAGTTGAAATGGGCAATGATCAACTGCCGGTAAGAGTGGTGCAGGGCTTTAAGGTCTTCGCCCATGGTATTGGAGAGGTCCAGCACCTCCGCGGGGACATGGCCGGCGCAGCCGTTGAGCAGGACAATTATCGCCATTAAAATAATAGTCGTTTTAAGCGCTTTCATGGTATTAATTTTCCACTGTGATCTGGCCTTCGACGCGGTCCAACTCTTTTCCATCGAGGTCCATAACCAGGACGGTGATTTTGACACGCTGGGATTGTTCGTTTGTCAGCTTGGGGGGAATATATTCGATAAAGACGGGGTTGCCGGAGGTAGAGGTTATCGCGGGGTTGGTCATGCCGTAGTCGGATAGGGATTTGACCAGTACGATGTTATCCCCTATGTTGGCAACCACCAGGGTAATCCAGGCGGTTTCGGTATCGTTGATGAGTTGGGGGCGAATATCGAAAAAGCTGATGCGAACGGGAATAGATGCATCTTCATTTTTTTTACAGCCGGTTAAGGTTATTAATACCGCCAGTAGAATCATACTAAAGATTATTTTTTTCATATGGGCTCCTTTTTTTATTTAAAGTTTTCTTCCTGGGGATCGACGCCCACCATATCGTCCATGAGTTTCCCCATTTTTTTCTTAATTTCTTCGGAGTCGGCGCCGGCGTCCATATCTTGTTGGATTTTCATCATATTGGCCGCCACTTTGAAGCGGTTTTGCGCATCTTCTTCGGCGGCCCGCGCCTGGGCATATTGTTTTTCGGCCTGCAGTTGGGATTTTCCATCGCCCCGGAATAGGGATTCGAGGGATTCGATAATCCGTGAGATGATGCGGTAGACCAGGTCGGCGGAGAAACCGCCCAGCATGGCCAGTAAGGGTTTACCGAAATCCGCTTCCAGGGATTTTTCGATGGGGATCAGGGTCGCCAGGATCATGCCGGCGATAAAACCAAGGCTGAACCGGATCCAATAGGACGATTCGTATTTGGGATCGAAGGTGCCTTCGATGATATAGCGGTTGGCCTTGAATAAAGCGGTAAACGAGGCGCCCAGGCCGGCGGCGGACAGCAGGAACAATTCTTTCAGCAATAGACTCCAGCCGCTTGATTCAAATAAATTCCAACTCCCGGGTTGGTTGCCGATTTCCGGTGAAAGGCTGATGCCGACGAACAGCACCAGGCAAATAATGGCCGCCAGGATCATGCGCCGGATAAAGGCCACCGACCCCAGGAATTTAAATACTACCGACCGCTGTTTTTCCTCTTCCATCAATAGGATGGTCCGGGGTTTTGCCGGTTCGACGATTTTAGCCAGTTTCTCATGTACGGTGATCAGGGCGCGGATATCCGGGGCGGGAACGGCAACGCCGTTAGTCCCGTTAGTCTCGTTAGTTGCGTTTGCGGCTTTTTTGCTAAAGCTTTCCAGGACCTGGATTATCTTTCCCGGCACCACTAACCCGGAAGCAAAGGCATATTTGGCCATTGCCTCACATTCCA
>JAUPLE010000344.1 GCA_030837085.1 Acidobacteriota bacterium
GCCGTCGATGAAGCGCAGGCCGGCCGCATGGTGCTCAAAAAAGCCGCCTGGATCATAGAGAAACTCAAACTAGTGGCCAGGGAACCGCAAGGCGATATCGTCAGCGGCTCTCGCCTACTCTACCTCGGGCGAAAGTATTACACGCAAATCATACAAAACCCCGCCGTTTCCACCGTCCGGGTAACCTTCAACCATTCCGCCTTCAAAATCCAGGTTCCCCCCAATCAGCCCCAAAAACAAACCCACATCGAACAAAAACTAACCGAATTCTACCGCCAAAAAGCCATCGAAAAACTCACCCCGCGCATTTCCTATTGGATTCAAATCACCGGCTTAACGCCCAAAAGCATAACGTTCCGGAAACTAAACAAAAGCTGGGGCAGTTGCACCCCAAAACATAACCTCATCTTCAACATCGAAGTGGTGAAGCTGCCGTTTACATTAATCGATTACATCATTGTCCACGAGTTGTGTCATCTCATCCATCCCGGGCACGATCGCGGATTTCGCCGGGAAGTGGCCAAATACCTGCCCGCTTACAAAGAACTGGAAACCCGCATCAACGAGATGAAATGCTAACCTACCTACCTTTCTTGAAAGAAAGGTAGGCCAAAGAACTTCTATTAAATGAGGGGAAGAGGACAGACAAGAAATGCGCCTAAAAAATTATAGGCCGCCTCCCTATTGAAAAACAAAGGCATTTGGGCTACAATTCACTTCTCACTTTTATTTATAATTTTTTGTGAAGTGAAAGACAGGTTGAATGATGAATAAAAAAGAATTACTTGAGATAATTAATAATGGTGAAAATTCCGGCGTCGAATTTAAACGGGACGATATACCCCCGGAAAAAATTGCCAGGGAATGTGTGGCCTTTGCCAATTTGAAAGGTGGAATGATTTTAATTGGAGTAGAAGATGACGGGACTATTTCCGGGATAAAACGGCCCAACTGCGAAGAATGGGTTATGGATACCATTTTTGGTAATTACATTCACCCCCGGATTATACCCTATTATGAAGAGGTCGTTATCGATGGTAATCTTCGCGTAGGGATTATCCGTATCTCTACCGGGACAACCAAGCCATACGTACTAAGGCACAAACAAAGGGAAGATATTTATATTAGGACTGGTAGTACCAGCCAATTGGCATCTCGGGAACAACAGCTTCGTTTACTTCAAGATGGAGGACTGCTTCACGTTGAAAAACTCCCAGTCTCAGGCTCTTCTATAAAAAATATCGATCTGAGAAGGTTTGAAGATTACCTGGTACGAATTATAGCCGATGACGTTATCCCCACCTCTCCCCAGGAATGGCTGAAGCGGCTAAAAAGCCTGGATTTGCTTGTCGACACGGAGTTTACGAAAAACGTGGGCTCCATTGCAGGTATCCTTTTATTTGCTGAAAAACCTGGGGACTTCTTACCCAATTCAGGGGTCAGAGTAACCGTTTACCCTGGGAAAGATAAAGAATATAATACCACTACCGATGAATATATCGATAGCCCTATATTAGAACTACAAATACCTGTAAAACAAAGAGGCCGCAAGTATAAGACCATTGAACCTAGTTTTTTCACCATGTGTTTGAATGTTCTTAAAGCCTTTATTTCTCATGAACAACTGGGAGAAGACGGTATCATTCGTGAGCGTTATTGGGACTACCCCCAGGAAGTCATACGGGAATTACTGGTCAATGCATTTGTCCACAGGGACTGGACCAATGCCAATATCAATAGGATCGAAATATACTCAAACAGGATGGAGATAACCAGTTTCGGTGGATTACCCAATACCCTTACACTGGAGAAAATCAAAGCGGGCCAACAATATCCAAGGAATCCCATACTAATAAGATATTCCCGGGATTATGGATATATGGATGACCGTGGTATGGGCATCCGGAAAAAAGTGATTCCCTTAATGATTGAAAATAATAAGTCGGAACCTGAATTTGAAGTAACCGGGGATTATTTCAAAGTCATTTTGAAAAAACGAAATTAACCGGAACAGGAAATTAGAAGTTTTGAGAATAACCACGCGCCTGGCGCGGATCGAACGCGCGACCTTTGGTTCCGGAGACCAACACTCTATCCTCTGAGCTACAGGCGCATGATACACAATAACCCCCTCATTATACCAGAAAAAAGAAAAATAAGAAAGCTCAAAGACCAGGGAATCGAAAAAAAAATTTTTCCCCTTTTCCCTTGACAAAAAACCGGCAAAACTATATGATGTGTATTCTGAAATGTCAAATAAAATAAGGAGATATAATGAAAAAATTATTTTTAGTATTAACACTGGTTTTGCTCTCAGTCGCTTTCTTAAGCGCTGATGTCTACATCAAACAACAAACCAAAACAGGCGCCTTCATGGGCCAGCCAGCCAAAGATATGATCCAGGAACAGTGGTTCGGCAATAATAGGATCACTACCATAACCCAGGATACACAATTCATTATTAACGTGGCCGAGAAAAAGTTCTATATGATCAACCACAATACAAAAACTTATGTGGAATCCACTCTCCCCCTGGATATGGCAAAATTAATGCCCGAACAAATGGCCGGTATGATGAAATCAATGATGGAGGGAATGACCGTTTCCGTCCAAGCCAATGGACAATCAAAGAAAGTCGGCAATTGGAATACCAAAGGCTACGATGTCAATATGACCATGATGGGCATGCAAATGAAAATGATATTCTGGGCCTCCACCGATGTGCCATTCGATTGGAAAAAATTGGCCAACCTCTCCGGTGAACTTTATAAAGCCCAAATGAGATTAAGCGAAAAATTCGTCGAAGAATTCAAAAAAGTCGAAGGCTACCCGGTTGCTTCCGATATGGAAATGATGGGAATTAAAGTTTCCATGGTCACGGTGGTAATCGCGGAAAAAACCCCCCCCGCCAACCTCTACACACCCCCCGCCGGATATTCCAAAAAAGATAAATTCGCCATGGAAGATATGAAACAGTAATCGTTTCATACAAACAACAAAAAAAAAGCCCCGGGCGATTCAGCCCGGGGCTTTTTTTTTAACGCCTCTTTCGCCTTACGTTTTATTTTACCTTCCTCTTTTTGTCCTTGATCTTCAATTTTTTCATTTTCTTAGAGATGGTATTCCGGTGCAATTTGATCCCCAAAGACATATTTAACACATTGTAATCGTACTTTTCCAGAATCTCCTGCAGTAAGGTCCTTTCAAACTCTTCCATTATTTCTTTAAAATACAATTTAGAATTGGCCGATTTATGGGCAAGGATTTTCATCTGCTTCTTGATGGTTAAATCCTCAAATACTTCGGCCAATTCGGTGATTTTTTTGTCAGTCATGTTTACGACCTTTATTCATATCGATTCGATCGATATATGTCATTTTCTCAGTGACGCTTTTGGGAAACCACTTCACCACGACGCGAATCGTGTCTACCAGGTAAGGCGCTATTTTCGAATTAGTCAGCCACTCATCGTGGAAAGGGAATGCCAGGAACACCAATACAATAACAGCCGAAACCAGGATTCCCCGCACCAGGCCGAAGACGCCGCCCAGGATACGATCCACCGACTTTAACGGGCCAAAGGTGAAAATCTTCCTGACAGCATAAGTAATGAACGCTCCCACGATTAAAACCCCTGCGAAAATGATGATGAACCCCATAAAATTCGTTAAGTTCTCATTTTTCACATATTTCATCAGTGATTTACCCACATCTTTATAAAACAGGAAAGCCAGCACTCCTCCAATAATCAAGAAAACCAGGGAGAACAATTCCCGGATAAATCCCTTGATGATTCCCAACACCACGGAAATACCCACAATACTCAAAAAAACAATATCCAGGATGGACAAACTCTCTAACAAAGCGTTCACGGATTCTCCTATTTCGCTGCGCCTCTATTCCACTATTCCCTTATTCCAATTTTCCACCGGTCAGGATTTCGTAGATTTCCAGGTACTTTTCCCTGGTTTTGGCAATGACCTCAGCAGGTAACGGCGGGGGCAGCGAGTTTCTATCCCAGGAAGAACCCAATAGATAATTCCTTACAAACTGCTTATCGAAAGCCGGAGGCTCCTGCCCGGGAGTATAATCCTCCACTTTCCAGAACCGCGAAGAATCCGGGGTAAAAATTTCATCGATCAAAATGATTTCGCCCTTCTCATCCCTGCCGAACTCGAATTTACTGTCCGCGATAATAATCCCTTTTTGCCGCGCATAAGCGCTGACGGTCTTAAACAACTCAAGGGATAACGATTTAATCTTAATCGCGTTCTCTTTACCGATCAGCTCCGCCATTTGTTCAAAGGTCATGTCTTCATCATGGCTGCCTTCGGCTTTGGTGGTAGGAGTAAAAATAGGTTCCGGGAACCGGTCGGCGAATTTTAATCCTTGCGGCAATTTAATCCCGCAGATTTCCCCGGTTTTCTGATACGTCTTCCAACCGGACCCCACAATATAATCGCGAACAATGGCTTCGATGGGAAACGCCTCCAGCTTCCGGGTCAATATGGCCCGTTTCTCAATCAGCGGCGTCCATTCTTTGAATGGCTCCAATTTTTCCGGCTCGGCGCACACCACATGGTTAGGGAACAGGTTGCGGGTATAATCGAACCAGAAAGCGGCGATCCGGTTCAGTACTTTTCCCTTATCCGGGATCAACGACGGCAGCACGTAATCGAACGCCGAGACGCGGTCCGTGGACACGATCAGTAGTTGCCCGTCCACTTCGAAAACATCCCTTACCTTTCCTCTCTTAAATAATTTCAAAGGTAAATCGAAACTTCCACTTTTCATTTCATTGCTCATACAGTTCTCTCCATTAATCGTCCCGCGGCCGGGACAATAACATTCATTCCCGGCCGCGGAATTCTATCCATTGTATTTCTCTTATTAGAAGCTTACATTAACGAGTAGCCGACGATTAAACCGGCCACCACGATCGAAACCATACTCATTAATTTAATTAAAATATTCAGCGAAGGTCCGGCTGTATCTTTGAGGGGATCGCCCACGGTATCGCCGACAACGCTGGCTTTGTGGGCAGGAGAACCTTTGCCGCCCAGGTTGCCGCCTTCGATAAACTTTTTGGCGTTATCCCAGGAGCCGCCGGCGTTGGCCATAAAAATAGCCAGGATAAACCCGCAAGACATAGCGCCCACCAGTACCCCCATTACCCCGGATACACCGAGCAGCAGGCCGGAGAAAATAGGCACCAGGATGGCCAGCGAAGAAGGTAAAACCATTTCTCTTTGCGCGCCCTGGGTGGAAATCTGGACGCAAGACTGGTAATCCGGTTTGGTGGTTCCGTCACTGACGCCCGGGATATCCCTGAATTGTCGCCGGACTTCGTCCACCATACGGGAAGCGGCCCTGCCCACTGCTTTCATGGCTAAACCGGAGAACATAAAGGCCATCATCGCCCCGATAAACATCCCGGCCACCAGTTTGGGGTTCATGAGGTTCACTTTGAAAATTTCCATGAACTGTTCGATGGAAATATTCTCCACCAGTTCCCTGGTGCTGAATTGAGAAAGGTATGCGGGTAACTTACCGCCGGATTCAATGATATGGATCATGCCCATTTTAATTTCTTCCGCATAGGAAGCCAGCAGGGCCAGGGCGGTTAAGGCGGCCGAACCGATGGCAAAACCTTTGCCCGTTGCGGCCGTCGTATTCCCCAGTGAGTCAAGGGCGTCGGTGCGTTTTCTTACTTCCAGGGGCAGGCCGGCCATTTGGGCATTTCCCCCGGCGTTATCCGCTATCGGGCCGTAAGCGTCGGTGGCCAGTGTGATTCCCAGTGTGGAGAGCATACCTACCGCGGCGACGCCGATACCGTATAACCCCATCATGGCATTCCCGGGTTGGAATCCGCCGGCAAAGAAAAATGCGCCGATAATGCCTGCGGCCACGGCCAAAACAGGCACGGCAGTGGAAATCATACCGGAAGCCAGACCGCTGATAATAACCGTGGCTTCCCCCGTGGTTGAGTTATGGGCCACTTCCTGGGTGGGTTTAAAGCTGTCGGAAGTATAATATTCCACGCTCTTACCTATGATAAGACCGGCCACTAATCCCGACGCGATAGAGCCGAATACCCCGATGTGGTCGGGCAGCAGTAATTTGACGGTCACGAAGGAGCCGATGATAATCAAAGCGGAACTGACATTGATCCCTAAGCCCAGGGAGTTGAGCAGTTGTTTTTGAGTAGCGCCTTCTTTGGCCCTCACCAGGTAGATACCGATGATGGAAGCCAATACCCCGATGCCGGCGATGACCATGGGAAGAATAACCGCGTTGAAACTAATCGCCAGGGCGTCTTTAAAAAAAGCGGAAGCGCCCAGGGCCGCGGCGGCCAATACGGCGCCGGCATACGATTCATAGAGGTCTGCGCCCATACCGGCCACATCCCCCACATTATCGCCGACGTTGTCGGCAATAACCGCCGGGTTGCGGGGATCGTCTTCCGGGATTCCGGCCTCGACTTTACCGACCAGGTCAGCGCCAACATCCGCGGCCTTGGTGAAAATACCACCGCCGACCCGGGCAAACAACGCCTGGAACGAAGCGCCCATGCCGAAATTCAGCATGACAATGGTCGCTTCGATAAGTTCAATTTGAAAGACTTTACGCAGC
>JAUPLE010000345.1 GCA_030837085.1 Acidobacteriota bacterium
GCCTTTCAACGACTTTTTTTGGGATATAAAGCATTATAATACCGGAAAAGACGCAAAAATGATTATGGCAATCGAACCGGCTATAATCCCCCCCCCTGCTGAAGGACATACCTTTTATGCTGGTATCCCGGAAAGACTCCCTGGCAAAGCTGCGGGATGAGTTGTCGAAATATGGCCGCTTTTATATTTATGAACTGGAATATTTTAAAGATCACAGGGAAGGTATTTATGTTATTTCCGCCGACATTTTGCCTCCGGCGGGCCCTGCCGATGCTTCACGGGCCAAACTTTTGTAAAAGTTTGATCAAAACTTTTTATCAGTAAGGCGCCGATTAACGCCGGGAAAGCCGTATTAAGCAAAAAAAGCATAAATGCGGAAGATATAGCGGTCGATTCGGGAATCCCAAAGGACGATAACAAAACAACCGCCGCACCTTCCCGTACCCCCAACCCTCCAATGGTGACAGGCAAAATATTGGTCAACATGATAAGCGGCTGCGAAAGACATACCACATCGAACCGACAATTATGATAATTATTCACCAACCAGTAAAATTCAACGATTACAATCCCGTAACAAAGAAGCGTGACTCCCAGGAATTTAAGCTTAAACGCCATCGTTAAGGATTCCATTTCATTTTCAATAAGCGCTAACCGTTCCCTGACACGCGCCCATTTACCGGTACGCTCCAGGAAACGATTAAGCCACCGCGGCGGGTAATGGGGGAAAAAGATTCCCACCAAAAGCGCGGCCAGGATGATTCCTACCCCGGCCGCGGTAAGGACGCCGGTAAAGTAATAAACCCCGGGCAACGCCAGCAACAACACGACGGCTGTGTCGAATACTTTATCCACTGCCACCAGGTATACGATCAGGCTTTTCCTATGCTTTTCCAGGTACACTGTCCGGGCAATCTCTCCTACCCTGCCGGGGGTCAGGAACCCGCCTGTCATTCCTACCAAATAAGATTTCAGGGCATCCCCCAACGATGAACCTCTTCCCGAAGTCTGGCGCACCAGGTAATGCCATTTTAACGCTTTTATCAAAGTGAAAACCAGCGAATAAAACAGGGCGAAAGCGAAACCGTACCGTATTGTTTTTATGGAATTACCAAGGTCCCGGGAACCGATTTTAGCGATAACCAGGTAGACAAAAATAATGGTTAGCAACACTTTTAAAACATAGAAAATCTTTTTTTTAACCCCTTTCACGCGGGTTTCTCCATTTCTGCCAGGAAAGAGGTAAACTTTTGGGCCAGTATGAAACTGGTATTCATGCAGCGGCTCAAGGGGTAGAATTGGCTGGTGTCCACCAGGAATAGTCCGTTTACCGGGGCGGCGAAGGGCGGAAGTAAACGGGAATAGCCGGTTTTAAAAATGGGCTGGGTGTATTCATCACGGGAAACATGGAACCCTATCACCTGCGCTTCGTGGAAGTTTTTGAATATTTTTTTAAGGAAAGGACAGTAGATATCGAACAGGACATGATCCGGGGCTTTCCAGGCGTCATCTCCCGTCGAAGTGACGTATTGGGAAAGGTATACGATGTGTTCCCCTTTATAATGGTCGCTGTCTATCCAGTTGGTATGTTCCACGAGAACGGCAAAGGGGAAAAAGTTATCCCCGATGTTGATCCAGTAAAAGGGGCTGAGGGGTTCTTTTAAGCGCAGTACCATGCAGATGGAATGGGCGTAATCGATTTGCGCCAACTCACGGCGGTAATCTTCTGGCAAGAATGGGGCAACCCGGAGAAATCGAGGAACCGGCAAAGTGACGATGCATCGATCATATTTATAATGACCGGGGTCGCCGTTTAAACAGAATGAAGAAGTTCCATCGTCGGTCATTTCAATGGATGAGATGGGGCAGCCGGCGAGTACCCGGCCACCGTGTTTTTCGATCACTTCCATCATCCGGTTAAACAAGACCTGGAAGCTGCCTTTTAAATACCCCAGGGATTCGGACGATTTACCGAGCCTGGAACGGGTCCGGCTCAGTAAACGGTCCCAGAGCCAGGCCGCGGATACGCAGGAAGAGTAATTACCGAACTTGTTTTTTAGTAACGGTTCCCAGAAGGTTTCAAAGCCGCGGGTCCCGCATTTTTGTTTTAGATAGGTTTCCGCGGAGAGGTTGTCGAAGGATTCCCAATTATTTTTAAAGAGGAAAGCAGAAGCGCTTAAACCAACTCTCAAGCGGTCCGGGAAGTTTAAAGGTTTAAAGCGGAGCAGGTTCATGGCAGAGTTAAGGGGGTGTATCTCACCCTGTGAGAAATAGGCCATGGCCGCTTTTTTAAAAACCAGGCGGTCTTGCAGTCCGAGGGTGTCGATGGTATGAAGTAATTCATTATGGGAGGTAAAAATATGCCTATAATATTTATCGATCAAAACGCCATTGATATCGAATGAGGCCGCCAGGCCGCCCATGTTTTTTTCTTTTTCAAATACAGTAACGGATTTGCCTTCCAGGGCCAGGTAATAAGCCAGGGCCAGGCCGGTAACCCCGCCGCCGACAATCGCAATTTTTTTCATCCCGATTTCATCCTATTTTTTTTCAGCCATGATTCTAACACAAAAGTTTTAGGAAGTCCAGAAACCCTTTTTCAAAAGGGTTTTTGGCCGCCGGAGGCAGCATGCTGCTGCACCCGCTTTGCACGGCCCTTTGTTTTCCTACACATCGGGCAACGGTTCAAATCCTAATAGGGTGCACGCGCCGCGTGCCCGCCGGAGGCAGCATGCTGCTGCTCCCATTTGCACGGCCCTTTGTTTTCCCACACATCGGGTAACGGTTCAAATCCTAATAGGGTGCACGCGCCGCGTGCCCGCCGGGGGCATTATTTTATACTATCTCGCAGGCTGGCGAATTCCGGGGCGCTGGAGATGCGGTCATGTTTATCTTTAGCCATCATTTTGTCGATTAGGGGTTGATAACGGCTTAAATCTTCGGGTAACCTGGGAACCGGCGCTTCGTTGTGTCGTTTGAGGATTGAAATGATGCCATTCCCGCTGTAAGGTAATTTGCCGGTGAGCATTTCGAAGAGAACTACGCCCAGTGAATAGATATCCGAACGTCCGTCTACATTTGTTTCCCCCCGGCATTGTTCCGGGCTCATATAATAGACAGTGCCGAGGAGCACTTCGCTCCCGGTTAAGCGGGGAGCGGAGTCATATACGCGGGCAATGCCGAAATCTACCAGTACCGGGGTGCTGTCTTGCCTGAACATGATATTCTCGGGTTTAAGGTCGCGGTGGTAAACTCCCCTGAAATGGGCATAGTCCAGGGCTTTTATAATTTCCTCGATAATGCTTAATGCGATGTCGGGTTTCATTTTGCCGTCGGGCTCCCGGTCCATGCGTTCTGCCAAAGATTCTTCCAGGTACTCCATGACAATGTAGTGGTAATCGTCGATTATGCCGGTGTCGTAAATCTGGACAATATTGGAATGGGTCAACACGGCAGCGGTTTTGGCTTCTCTTTTAAAACGTTCGGCTGTATCGGTATCTTTCAGGAAGAAAGGTTTTAAGATTTTAATGGCCACTTGCCGGTTTAATTTCTCCTGGATGCCGAGGTAGACCCGTGCGATACCGCCTTTACTCAGTATAGTGACGATATGATAACCTGGAATATCGGGGAGTTCCGTCATATTGTTCTCCTGTAATAGGAATTAGATTATCTCATTTTTTGAGAACAATTTCAAGGAATCAGGGGGAAAATAGGTTACTCTTGTTGAGATTCTACCGGGCCTGGGTTTTTCGCATACATTTCAATGCTTTTCTCGAACAGTTCCAATCCCTGGGTAATTTTTATTTTTTTGGCCCGAGAGATGCTTTCCATGGCTTTTGAGAAATTCTTTTGCTCGAAATAGTTTTTTGCTTCGTTGACGTAATTATCGAACTCTTGTTCCAAACGGTTCAAGCCATTGGAGAACTTTTTTTCGAGGCTGCTCAATTCCGGTGTGGTATTTATTTTCAGCAATGCTCTGGTTAAAACCAGGCCTTTTTTAAGAGTTTCCAGGTCATTATCTTCCGTAGATAGGTCGCGGGCAAGGGTTAGGTTTTTTTCATAGTAGCGCGAGGCCTGATTGATCAGTAATGTGACAAAGGATGGTTTTTGGACCGGGGGATTAATGAA
>JAUPLE010000346.1 GCA_030837085.1 Acidobacteriota bacterium
AACCCAGGAAATAAATAACCGCGATAGTGCCCAGCAAAGACATGGGAATGGCCAATATTACGTTAAGGGTGCTGGAAAGCGAACCGAGAAACATCCAGCATACCAATGCGGTCAATAATACCGACAGCAACAGTTCCAGTTGAATCTCGCTCACCGAGTCCTCGATAAATTTGGTGGAGTCGGAATTGATACTGATGATCATGCCTTCGGGTAGAGTTTTTTGCAGTTCGACCAACACTTTTTTAACCTCTTTGGCCACGGCCACGGCATTGGCGCCCCGCTGCTTTTTTATGCCCAGTCCCTGGGCCGGGACGCCATCCACCCTGGAAAAACGTCGTATATCTTCGAAACCATCTTCCACCAAAGCTACATCGTTCAAATAAATAGGACTGCCGCCGGCCTCGCGGATAACAATATGTTCCAGCGTTTCCAAATCGACGGCTTCGCCCAATACGCGGAGATTGACCTCCCGGCCTGTGGTTTCCAACCGGCCGGCCGGCAGTTCCACGTGCTCCCGCTGCAGCGCCGAGATGACATCTTTCACTGTCAATTGCTTCTCATCCAGCCGTTTTGCATCCAACCAGACACGGACGTTGCGGTCCTGGGCGCCGCCGGCCGTGATTTCTCCCACACCGGGAATGGTTTGCAATTTTTCCTTGAGGTTATAACGGGCATAATCGGTCAGGACCCGTTGGGGAAAAGGACCGGATAAGGTAATCCACAGGATGGGTTGATCTTCCGGGTTGGATTTGGAGATTGTCGGCGGGTCCATGTCGCGGGGCAACCGGCGTTGGGCCTGGGACACTTTGGTCTGCACATCCTGCAGCGCCAGGTCGACGCTGCGGGAAATATCCAGTTCCAGGGTGATGTTGGCCCCCCCCTGCCGCGATGAAGAAGAAATGGAACGCACCCCTTCTACCTGCACCAGGGCTTCTTCCAGGACTTCTACCACATCGTTCTCCATAACTTCCGGCGCGGCGCCTTCCCAACTGGCGGAAACGTTAATGGTAGGGAAATCCACATCGGGAAACTGGCTGATGCCGATGCGTGAACCGGCCACCAACCCGAATACGATCGTGGCCGCCATTAACATCCAGGCGAAAACAGGTTTCTTTATACAAACTTCTGTTATGTTCATGCATCCGCTCCTTTTTTTTCTTTAACCGGCTGGGAAACTTCCGCGCCATCGGCGCGGGTCACTCGCACCGCCACATTGTCTTGCAGGGCTTCCGCGCCGCGGATAACCAGGGCTTCACACGCTTTCAAACCATCGCGTATTTCCACTTGCCCGTCGGCGGTGCGCATGCCCAGGGTCAGTATTCGTTCTTTTGCGGTTCCGTTCTCCACGACATAGGAAATAAAACCCCGTTCACCCGGTCGTATAGCCAGTTGGGGAATGACCGGTACATCCTGTACACTGCCCACCGGGATATGGATTTCGGCAAAAGCACCGGGTCTTAACCGGTCCCTGTTTTCATCATCGATCGCAGCGGTTACGGCAGCCATACGGGTATTCTCATCAGCCGAAGCAGCCACATAAGCAATGGTGGAGGTGTATTCGGTTTTGTCGTTTTTAATAGTAAAGAGGGCTTTTAAACCCGGTTTCAGGCGGCCGGCGTCCTGTTCCGGGACTTTGAACCGCAGGAGTAAAGGGTCGCGGCGGATCATGGTGGCCAGCACAACCCCGGGTTGGACATACTGGCCGGTCTGGACCGTGCGGGTCTGTACCACGCCGGCCACCGGCGCCCGCACCAGCGCATCATGGAGGTTAAGTTCGGCCTGGTTCAATTGCGCCTGGGTCAGGGCGACTTCGGCCATCGCGGTACGCACACGGGTGCTCCAGGTTTCCAGTTCCTCGCCCGGGATTAACCCCGGGTTTTTCTCTACCACCTGCTGCCGCCGTTTTAAGCCCGCTTCCGCGTCGGCCCTGGCGGCTTTGGCTTTTTCCCAGGCCGCTTTTGCCGATTCCACTGCCAGCCGGTAACGCTCCGGTTCGATTTCCACCAACTCCCGGCCGGCCTGGACAAGGGTGCCCTCGGAAAAAAGGACTTTATCCACCACGCCCGATACGCGGGCGGTGACCATGACCATTTCAAATGCTTCCACCGAACCCACCGCGTAAATGGAATAAGTCACGGATTGGTTCTTGACGGTGACGGTTTCCACCGGGAATGTGATGGCCATGCGTCCGCCGCCTGCGCCGCCGGGTTTCCGGCCCAGGGACTCGGCCGGGTCTTTACTGCAGCCGGTAAATCCTATTATTAAAAGTATTATTATAAATAGCACATGTATTGTTGTCGAAGGTTTTAATTGATTTATTTTCATTGGTTAACTCCTGGGATTATCGTATATTGTCGTTTACCTGTATATTACCGAAAGGGTCGAGGCCGATGGCCAGGCGTAGGTTTAAAAAAGCCATGGCCAAACCGTAGCGTTCCCGGATAAAATCGACTTCGGATTCATAGAGACGTACATTAGCATCCGCGGCTTGCAAAGCGCCGGTAAGTCCCTGGCGGTAGAGTTCTGTGGTTTCAACCGCGTTTTTTCGGGCCACATCCAGGGCCACGGCGGACTGTTTAAGGGAGGCTTGTTGGTTGGCCAGGGTAACCAGGGCGCTGCGCACGTCGACTTCCACTTTTCTTAAGGCGGCCTGGACATCGAGGTCGGCGATGGCGGCTAATGCTTTCCGTTCCTTGTAATCGGCGATGCGGGCAAAACCGTCGAAGAGGGCCCAATTGGCGGCAAGACCGACAGACCAGGTGGTTTTTCTGCCGGCGAAACCGCTTTCATTGGTGAAGCGGTACTGGCCGTTGAGGGACAGGGACGGCAGCCAGCGCATGGCCGGTTCCGAGGCCGACGCATGTTGAGCCCGGGCATGCCAGCGCAGCGACTGGAGGTCCTGGCGCCGGTCCTGGGCTTCCGGGAGCAACTGTTCCGCCGTGGGGGGAGGCGCTTCCGCCCGGGACAATAATTGTTCCGGGTTCTCCAGCGTCCCTTCTATTTTTATGCCCAGCAGCAATTCTAATTGCAGGCGGGCGGTTTCCACATCGCCGCGGGCGCCGGTGATACCTTTCTCCGCCGTAGCGTATTCCAATTCGGCGCGCGTGACATCGTTGACCGAAACCAACTGGGCGTCATACCGGGCGCGGGAGGCTTTGAAGTTCTGGTCCGCGTATTCCAAACGCTGTTGGGCGGCTTTCAGCACCTGTTCGACGCCCAGCACCGACAGGAAAGCGCCGCACACTTCGAAGGACAATTCCCGCTTGCTCTCGAAGGAATTTAATTTTTCGGCCTTATTTTGCAATTTCAACTGCCGGTACAGGGGGAAGGAGCGGAAATCCAGGAGCACGCTGTTGACGGTGACGCTCCCTGCCAGGGCATTCAGACTCTGGATGATGATCTCCTGGCCGTTCAATTCTCTTGTTACTTCGTAGGGGCGGCGGGTGTAGCTGCCGGACAGGTTGAGGGAGGGGAGGAAAACCGAGCGTCCTTTCATGGTCCTGGCGTCCGAGGCAACGATTCGTTGGTCGGCGGCAGCGGCGCGCTCATTGCGGCTTAACGCGGATTGAACCGCCGATTCCAGGGTCAGTACCGGTTTACTTTCTTCCCCACTTACTAATACAGCAGCAAATAGGGAAAAAATAATTATTAGATTTATTATTTTCATTTTTGGGAACCTCAATTTATGTTATACGGCTTCATCAACCGATCTGTTTTTCATAAACCCGGTATTTTTTAACCGGCGCCACTTTTAGTTTTATCAATGTATTATTCATCAACGTATTGTCTTCCAGCACCCAGTTCACTTCTACAAAGGAACCCCTGGGGGCAAGTATTTCGTTTAATTTTTGAAATAATAACACGGAAACGCCTTTTCGCTGGTAAGGCGGCAGTATACCCATGGCCCAGATGCGGTAGCGGTTCAGGCGTTTGATTCCCCATAAGAGTTTAAAGATTCCCAGGGGCAACAGCCGGCCATTCATTTTTTTCAACAGGTGATTGACATCCGGCAGCACGATGACATAGCCGATGGGTTCCCCGGCCGCTTCGGCGATAAGAATCAATTCAGGGTGAACGATCATTTTTAAATCCGCGGTCATTTGGTTTGCTTCATTTTCATCGATGGGGTAATAGCCCCAGTTGTCTTTTAGCGATTCATTGGTGAGGTCGACAATAATCCTTGCGTCTTCCACCAGGTTTTTCATATTAATTGGTCGAACCGTCACGCCGCAGCGCCGGACCACGGCGTCGGTATATTTAAGGAATCGCGGCGGGATTTTGTAACCTTTGCCGATATCGCAGTTATAGACCAGGAGGTCTTTAATTTTTTTCATCCCGAAGCCAACTACCTGGTCATTGTAATAGGGAAAATTATATGAGGAAAGTATTACGGGGGGGATATCAAATCCTTCATAAACAAAGCCCATGTCCTGGGAGACGAAATTCCATTGTCCGCGCATGGTTTCCATTCCCCGTTCTTTCAGCCATTTTTCCGCGCTATCCAGGAGCATAAATGCTGCGTCCGGGTCGTCGATGCATTCATAATGCCCGAACAAGCCGGTTTTTGTTTGCCAGTATTCGTTGGCCCGATGGTCTACGTAAGCGGCGATGCGACCGATAATGCGGTTGTCATCATAAAGCAAGAATAATTGGTAATCGCAGTGTTGAAGCAGGGAGTTCTTTTGGGGATCGAATATCCCGGTTTGTTCGGTTTTCAGGGGGGGAATCCAAACCGGGTTGCCGCGGTAGAGATCATAGGGATAGGCGATAAATTTTTTCAGCTCAGAATGAGATTCTACGATCTTAATTTGTCTGATATTATCTCCTTATCGCTATTCTGCCATTCTGCAGGCGGCAAAATAATCGCACATCGATATCTATTTTGAAAGTTTTATTTTAAACTCATGACCGTTAAAAGTCAATATTAACGTCTAACCTAAATTCACCATCAACTATTGCCTTCGGCGACCCAGGACCCTTTCGAGAAAGGGTCCCGGGACCTCCTAAAGCTTTTCATTAAAGGTTTTTGTTATTGTCTTTTTTGCGTCTATACGATTTTGTCAGCCCGGATATAATAACTGCTGCCCACAGTATCGCTGGAAAACGGGGGCTCGGATTTCGCACCCTGTTTTTGCTCCGTTCTCAGGGTCAAATCATAAACCCTGGCCAGACCGGTTTCTTTTTCTTCGTCCATAATGACCGCTACAAACACCGGAATTCCATACATATTAGGATTTCCCAAAATATCCCGCTCCTGGACCGACCAATCTCCATGAATAGCAACGCCAAGGACTTTCCCCGGATGGGGAGGCTTAAACCACTCCTTGCTCCGGTCAAAATATGCTAACGCGGCTTCGGCAATCGGCCCGGTACTATTTCCCTGCCAGGTGCGTTTGCCGATCGCGGCAGTGAATTCGTCCGTATCCGCTTTTAGTTTCGATTCCAATGAAGCGCCCATTTCTTTCACTTTGGGGCTGTCGCTGTTATAACGCGCTGCCATTTCCAGCCATTCTTTCAACACTGCATGTTGTTTTAAGCGGTAGAAATCGCTGGCTTTTTTCAAATTGGCTAATTGACTTTCCATACGATCGATGAGGTCGTCGGCTATTTTCACCCGGGTTCCAGGGATTGCTTGAATTTTCTCGGTCAGCATGGACCAGCCGTCAGCCGCCCGGGTTACACCGGAATAACCGGCCTTATCGGCATTATCGTTGATCTCGTCCCGCGAAGCGCCGTACTTACTCTTAAAGGCAGTTAATTTCTCTTTCAGCCCGGGAAGTTCGCCGCGTTCGAATTCCTCTATTATTTGGATTTGTTCTTTCAGTGGTTCCAGGTCATTATAATAAATGAGTCCGCATTTATCAAGGACAGTGCGCAGCCGTTCATATTCGCTTTTTAAAGCGTCGCAGTCGGCGTTTACTTCCCCGGCTTTTGCGGCGTTTTGCGCCCCCTGTTCGGCGATCTTTTGCTTTGCCTGGGCCAGCCGGGGTTCAGTTTCGGCGAAATCGGCCGCTAGTTTTTCCAGGTCCGGGTGATTCCCCGCCCCGGTTTTCGAAGCTTCATTTACGGCTTCCTGGAGCATCTGTCGCCCATATGAGAGGTTGTTTTCGATCCGGGAAACAAGGGATACTGCCATCGTAGGGTCCGCGTCCTGCAGTTGTTTGAAATTGTTCTCCAGCATTCGTAGCTGGTTTTGTGCGTCTTGCATGGGTTTCCTGGCGTTGTACGGGAGGGGGATGGGTTTTGCGGCGGCTGCGGCGGTTCCGGTTTTCGGCGGCGCGGCTGGGGCCGGTGCGGATTTTGGCGGCGCTGGCGGCGGCGGCGTTCCAGGGGCGGGTTTTTCAACCGGAGCAGGAGCTTCTCCGCCAGTGGGGCCGCCGATACGCTTTTCCAGGTCCTTTTTTAATTTGATTAATTTCTGTTCCAGGGTTTTCAACTGTGGATTGGCGGGCTCCGCTTCTTTGGCTTGATCGAACAACGCCGATGCTTCTAAAAATAAAGCCATTGCTTCATCCTTTTTCCCGCTGAACATCTGGCGCTCGGACTGGCGCAACTGGTTGTCCATTTTTTTAGCTAATTCTTGGAAGTTCAATTCGCTCATATCGGTTCTCCTTGGGATTTATTTGAACGTTTGCGCACCGAATCCAGGGACATTCCCGAATACTTCGATGGCTTTTTTCCAGGGGTAGCGGTTGGCAAACATCGTGACGCTGCTGGTTAGTTTTCCTTGTTTATTTAGGCCCATGGCTTCCCGGAATTGGTTGGCAGGGGAATCGGGATTATAATCGGCCTGTTCCGTATAGCTGGAATTAAGAAGTCCTTCCAGGTAAGCTTTATCGACGGCCAGGCTTTTGGGGATCGTGTCTTTGTTGCCGGAGCAGCTTGCCAGTTCGAGGTCGCCGAATTGCGACACGCGAAGGTTCAGTTTTGTGTTGCTGGCGGGACTGTATTCCAGGTCGGCCGCTTTATTGGCAAAGAAGATGTTATTATCCACTTTCACCCATTCGTTTTTATTGAAACGGGTATGATCGACGCCGGCCAATACGTTGCCGCCGATGATATTATGGTGGATATCGTATTTCAATTTGGTCATGACGCGGATGCCGTAGCCCATGTCCATCAATTCTTTGGTGCGGGTCCAGGAAAAAAGCACTGTGTTGTAAGCGATTTCCACTTCCCCACACAAAGATAGGGTTTTGGGACCGCCGGTACTGGGACAGGTGCCGTATATTTCGACGGCGGCCATGCGGTTGGCAATGAAAACATTGTTCAAGACTTTGAGCGAGCCTTTTCTTAACCCGGCCTGGAGACCGAAGCTGGCGGAATTGAGAAACACGTTATTGCGGATCACGATATCGCCGCCCTGGGAAGCGCTGGGAATTGCCACGCAGGGTTCCGTTACAGTGGGAACCTGGCCGGTTATTTTTTGGGGTGGCAGGAGGAGCATGCCGGTTTCGACGCCGTTGGGTTTCCCGTCTTTATCGTGGTAGGCGTTGCGCATGCCCATATCGAATACGAAACCGTCAACGATTAATTTATCCACGTCGCCGCTGAAAATAAACATGGCTTTTCGCGATTTGGCGCCGCTTTGGTTAGAGGGTTGAAAGAGGGTTGGGTATTTGTTGATATCCCGTACGCTAAAATCCGGGGAAAAGCTCCCGTATAATTCGACGGATTTCGCGCAGTCGATATAACCGATATCGAATATGCCGCTGTATACGCCGCCGGCCACATATATCTTGTCGCCGGGCTGGGCGACGCCGATTGCTTTGTCGATGTCTTTCAAGGGTTGGTCTTTGGCGCCGGAATTGCTATTTTTACCATTGGCGCTGGATACATAAAGGGTGTTGGCCGAAAGCGGTAGAAGCGATATCACCGCCATACATACGATAACCATGATAATCATCTTAGTTTTTGTTTTCATAATGTCTCCTTTTTCGAATTATTTTTTGTCTTCTATTCTTGGGGCCTAATTATTGCATATTGAAAATTTTGAGTCAACCATTTTTTTAAACAAAAGTCATGCTGCAATGAAAATAGCCACCAAGGCACGAAGGGAAAAGATAAGAAGAGAAGAAGCGAAGAAGATAAGAAGATCGGAGAAAAGCATTGGTAAAAAATCCTTGGGGACGATAAGGGGACGTTCAAATAATTCCATTGTTCCCCGACCGCCGGAAGCCACAGGATGGGGCATTCCTATCGCAACTCGCCCCCCGGATGCGACATAATGGGTGCTTTATATCGCATCCCGACCTCCGGAAATGACGGAATGGGTGCTTCCCGTCTCTTCCCGAGGAAGCGGCAAATTTTTGGGGCCAGGCAAGATAACGGAAGAGGTTGCTGGAGGGCGGGCAGGTAAAAAATGCCCTTTTTGACAATCTCATATGAAAATCATATAATCCTAATCTGAAAACACCACATAAGGAGGATA
>JAUPLE010000347.1 GCA_030837085.1 Acidobacteriota bacterium
CCGCTTCTCTGTTTCAGTCAGCATCTCAACATCGCTTATTTGCTGTGAAGGATTTTCAGCAATAGACTTTATTATATTCTTAAAATAACCGGAAAACCGGTCGATGGTTTCCTCTTTAAAAAGCCGGGTGCAATACTCCAGCGTAAAAGTAAACCCGTCGCCGGTTTCAACGGCAAATAGCGTCATATCGAATTTTGCTGTCCTACTTTCAAAGTCATATAAAGAAGATTCTTCATCATCCATTGTTTGCGCCCCGGTCTGCGCATCATTCACTCCAGACAGATTTTGCAGAGTAAATACCACATCGAATAAAGGGTTCCTGCCCACATTACGAACCGCCGCCACCTTTTCCACCAGGTCTTCAAACTGGTAATCCTGGTTTTCAAATGATTGTAGGGTACTGGTCTTTACCTCCCGGAGGAAAACCGCCACACTTTTTTCACCTGAAGGATAATTCCTGATTGCCAGGGTGTTGACAAACATACCGATGATCTGCTGGAGATCGGCATGACTACGGCCAGCCACCGCGGTTCCCACGATGATATCTTCCTGGCCTCCCAAACGGGACAACAGTAAATAAAATACACTCAAAAGCATCATATAAAGAGTGGCGTCTTCCCTGGCAGCCATAGCTTTTAAAGCCGAAGTTTCTCCCGGACCTATGTAAAAACCTCTTTGTCTGCCTTCAAAACTCTGGACTTCGGGCCTGGGATAATCATAAGGCAGGCTCAATATCGGCAGAGTCCCTGCCAAACGGTCCAACCAATACTGCTCCTGCTTTTTTAAAACTTCCTTTTGGGCATCGCTGTTCTGCCATTCGGCAAAATCTTTATAATGGATTCGTAAGGAAGGTAAAGTCCTCGCCGGCGTACCATCGTACATCGACATGAATTCTTTTACCAGGATAACCTGGGAAAAACCATCACTAATGATATGGTGCATATCCACCAGCAACGTATATTTTTCCTCTCCCATCTTTATCAATCGTACCCGCAGGAGTGGTGCACGGGAAAGATCAAAAGGTCGAATAAAAGAGCGAATAAAAGTCCGTGTTTGTCTGTGTTCGTCCGTGGCTAAATCATAATATTCGATTTCAAATTCCACGTCATCTTGAATCTCCTGTACATGCTGCTCATTCTCCGTAATGAAGGAAGTTCTCAGGCTTTCATGCCTCCGGATCAACCGCTTAAATGTCTCTGCCAACTTTTCCTTATCTACCGCCGTATTCAATAGCTGCACCTGTGGCATATTATAAACAATGCTCAAAGGAACCATCTGCTGCAAAATGTACAATCTCCGCTGCGCCGAAGACAAGACATAATACTCCTTTTTTTCCACCGGCTCTACTGATGCATACTTATCATTCGAAGAAGTCATCCTGCTTTCGATGTATTGCGCCGATTCACGTACAGTTGGAAACCGAAAAATCTCAACCAGGGGAATTTTCACATCAAAGGCCTTATGAATTTTTGCGCTCAGGATAGTGGCTTTTAACGAATGACCGCCCAATTCGAAAAAATTATCATCCATACTAAGCTTAGCTTTTTCAATATCCAATATCTCTGCCCACAGACCGACCAATCGTTCCTCGATTTCATTCCCCGGAGCAGCATAAACTCTATCGGCATGGATTTGAACATCAAGTTCGGGCAAGGTATTACGGTCCAATTTACCATTTGGATTCAACGGGATAGCCGTAATACGCATAAAATAAGAAGGAATCATGTAATCCGGTAAACTCTTTGAAAGATACTCTTTGAGCCGTGATAAATCGAATTTTTCCTTTTCCACGATATAACCACATAAGTATTTCTCGCCGCTTTCTCCTTGTCTATCAATTACGACTGCTTCTTTTACCAAACCATATTTTAATAACTCCGATTCAATCTCTCCCAACTCGATCCTGAAACCCCTGATTTTTACTTGCTGATCGATGCGACCAAGGAATTCCACATTGCCGTCAACCAAACGCCGCGCCAGATCGCCGGTTTTGTAGAAAATATTGGTCTTATCGGACCTATAGAACCTATTGTTAATAAATCTCCCTGCCGTTAACTCCGGGTTGTTCAAATAACCCCGCGCTGCACAATCACCAGCTATATACAATTCTCCCCATACATTCACCGGGCTTAAATTCAAATACCTATCCAGGATAAGAAGATCGATGTTGCCCACCGCTCTACCAATAGGTACACTGGAGAGATTTTCAAATTTCGCTGCATCCGTTCGTTCAATCTCCAATACCGCCGATATAATCGTACACTCCGTTGGACCGTACATATTAAATACACGGCAATCCTTGTCTACCGACTCGAAACTCTTCTCGACTAACTCCCTTGTCAATTTCTCGGCTCCGATAAACAAGTACTTCAACGTCCACGGTTTCTCCGGCGCTTTTAAATAATACTGGTACTGTGTCGGCGTCACATGAAGCACCGTTATATGGTTCCGGGTCATAAACGCCACACACGCCTCCGGGTTTAACAACAAATCCTTCGGAACCATGTACATACTAGCCCCGGTGGTGAGTCCAATAAAAATCTCCCACACCGACCAATCGAAATAATACGATAAATTCTGCAAAAACCGGTCTTTCGTTCCCAATCCCAGGTGTCGATATCCCCAATGCAGCAACTGGCACAGGTTGGAATGAGTAATGGGTACGCCTTTGGGTTTCCCGGTGGAACCTGAAGTATAGATGATGTAGGCAAGATGACTTGAATGATGAATGATGAATGATGAATGATGAAAAGGCTCCTGCGACGAACTCATTAATAATTCACAATTCACAATTAACAATTGACAATTAACAATTATTTTCTTTTCGTATTCTTCCTTCCTTAATAAAATTTTTGCTCCACTGTCTTTCAACATATAATCGATTCTTTCATACGGGGCATCGGGATCGATGGGCAAATAGGCCCCGCCGGCTTTTAAAATACCCAGGATATAAATGATCATATCACTGGAACGTTTCACCATTATACCCACGATAGTACCACATTCCACGCCCTTCTCCATTAACAACCCGGCCAATCGATTCGATTGTTCATTCAATTCGCGATAAGTAATAATCATATTATTGTCCGTGTTTGTCCGTGTTTGTCCGTGGCAAAAAACAGCGATGTGATCCGGGGTTCTTTCCATCTGTTCTGTGAATAATTGGGGGATGGTCTTATCGATCGGATAAGGTTCTCCTGTGTCGTTAAATTCCACCAGGAGCTGCCGCTTCTCTGTTTCAGTCAACATCTCAACATCGCTTATCCGCTGTGAAGGATTTTCAGCAATAGACTTTATTATATTCTTAAAATAACCGGAAAACCGGTCGATGGTTTCCTCTTTAAATAGCCGGGTGCAATACTCCAGCGTAAAAGTAAACCCGTCGCCGGTTTCAACAGCCGCCAGGGTGAGATCGAATTTTGCCACGTTGTTTTTATCAACGTAAGAATGATCTTCCTCTCCGCCCACCGTCTCCTCCGCCATGTTTTGTAAGGCAAACATCACATCGAAAACAGGATTACGCCCCGGGTCCCTATTGACCGACACTTTTTCCACCAGCCTTTCAAACGGATATTCCTGGTTTTCAAAAGCTTCCAATGTGCTTTCTTTCACT
>JAUPLE010000348.1 GCA_030837085.1 Acidobacteriota bacterium
CACAAGACCCAAACCTGCCAATACGTAGGCAACTGCACGTTGGTATGACGGAACAATTTTAGCTCCCACGTATACAAATGCGGCACCCATAGCGGCATGACCAGCGGTATTAAAATAGAGTTGAGCAATAAATGAATCCGGCTCTACCCCAGCATAGGAGAAGGAGAATCTTCCAAGGATATTCAAGACAATCCACGCCAACCAAGCGCCCAAAGCTGCGCCGGGAATAAATGCAATCCAGCGGAGCACATCCATTGCTTTATTTGATGATGATGTTTCCATTTTTTAGCCCAACGATAACTATACGTAATTCGTGTTTATTACTCATTTTGCCATAATACCACAAAATAGTGGAATACGCAATTTTTTCCAAAATGAAATATGACGGTAGACGTTATGACGGTTATGGCGGTTAAATTTCTTACTTCGTACGGCAAACTTCGCGGTTTATCCCTTTTTCCACCCTTCGATAGGCTTTGTAAGCTGACGGCGTCAGGCCGGTAATCTTTTTAAACGCCAGGTTAAACGTACTGCTGGAATTAAAACCAACATTTATCGCCACTTCCAGGATACTAAGGTGTCCTGAGACGGGTCCGCCAATATCTTCCGGGCCTCGGCAATACGATATTCTTTAATAAAATCCCAGAAATTCTTTTCCAGTTAAACATTCAACACTTGGGAAATATAATGCTGCTGGATAACCACTGCTTTGGCCAGCGAAGCCAGGCTAAGATTGGCGTCCAGGTAAGGCTTTTTAGTCTCCATGAAGTGCAGCAGTTGTTTGGGGGAATTATTTGAATATCCCCTTGTCGTCCATCCACCAGGAAACTTTATAAAAATTCTTATTTTTTGACAAACTTTATAAAGTTTTGTACAATATCTTCTGTAAATCGAGGAGTGTAAAGTGACTACTGCACAGAAATTGAAAGTAATACAACAACTTTCCGGGCTAAGCCAGGAGAAACTGGCCCAAAAATTCGGAGTCTCTTTTGCCACTCTCAATAGCTGGATTAACGGTAAATCCGTACCGCGTGAAAAAGCCCGGGAACAAATCGAGTCCCTTTACCTCGATTACACAGGCCAAAAAATCATCCCACCGGGAGAACTGGCAGCCAAAAAGCAGTCGGTTATGGACAAATGTAAATCATATCCCCACGTTCTTAAATTAATCCTTGAAAATCCCGATATTCACGATCAGTTTATTCTTTCCCTGACCTATCATACCAACCGGATCGAAGGAAGTACCCTGACAGAAGCTGAAACCTCGGCCATCTTGTTCCATGACGTGGCGCTGCCTGATAAGAGCTTAATCGAACACCTGGAAGTGAAGAATCACCAGACAGCATTACAGTACTTACTAAACTATATGTATACCGGTTCCGGCCAAATCGACGAGGCATCGATATTATCTCTTCACCGGATGCTAATGAACAGCATCCGGCCCGATGCCGGGAGCTACCGCTCGCACAGCGTGCGAATCGTGGGCGCGGATGTTCCGACTGCCAACTATGTGAAAGTGCCGTTTTTAATGAATTCATTGATCGATGCAATTAATACCCCGATGGAAGACGTTGTTTCACATATCGCCGAAATCCACAGCCGCTTTGAGCAGATACACCCTTTTTCCGATGGAAACGGGAGAATCGGGAGATTAATCGTTCATGCGATGGCCTTAAGAAAGAATTTACCGCCGGCCGTGATCCGGCAAGAAAAAAAGCGGCTTTATTATTCTTATCTTAACAAGGCCCAGCAGTCACGGCATAATGATTTGAGTCTGCTGGAATATTTTATGTGCGACGCCCTATTGGAAGGATTCGGGTTACTGGCCAGGGAGTAAGAAATTACTTGTGTGTCCCTTTAACTTCCCCCTCACCCGTAGACCATGAAAACTTTGCCACCAAGAGACGGCGCACCAAGACACCAAGAATTTTTTATTAATAAAACCTCTTGGTGTACCTTTGTGCCTTCGTGCCTTTGTGGCTATTTTCATTGCAGACCTTGACAAATCTTAACCGGTGCCATAAAATGAAAACATGAACGAAAACCCGGAAAATATAAATGAAAAACCGTATCGAAAACCGGTACGAATATTTGAAAAATCAGGTGTGGTAAATCCTGTGATGTCATATTATGTTCCTTTGGAAAATGTTTGTAACTCGGATAAGCAAGATATTAAAACCATGGTGGACCGGGGCCGGTATTTTTCCATGTTTGCTCCAAGACAAAGCGGGAAGACGACATTCCTTAAAGAAACCCGCCGCATATTGCATACTGATCCAACCTATGTGGCTGTCTTATTAAATTTCCTGGACTACAAAAATTTAATAAAAGAAAATTTCTATTCCCTGATCGAAGAAAATCTCTACGGGCAATTGATTGACAGGCTAAGAGAAGTTGACTGCGAAAAGGCCGAAACCGTAAACCACTTTTTAGAAAATCATCATTTAACAGACCATATTTCTCTCAGGATGCTTTTTAATCAATTAAACCGGATTCTTCAATTCAAAAAGATCGTTATTTTCATAGACGAGTTTGACGGCATCCCCTTACACGAATTGGAAAATTTTCTTAATGCTTTACGGACATTGTACCACGACTATAAAGAACTCCAACAAAAAGCCCTTTATTCCGTGGGTCTTATCGGTATTCGGAATATAACCAAACTAGTCGTCGGCGGCGTGTCTCCGTTTAATATTGCCGATCATGTGGAACTGCCCCCGTTTTCATTAAAAAACGTCCGGGACCTTTACGCCCAATATACGGATGAAACCAACCAATCTTTTACCGAAGAAGCAGTAAAAAGGGTCTACGAAGAAACCAATGGGCAAACCTGGCTGGTCAACCGGCTGGGTGCAATACTGACCACCAACATTAAACCCGAAACAGTCGAACCAATCGATGGAAAGGATGTGGAAAAGGCACTTCAAATCCTGCTTAGAGAGAAAAATGACCACTTCGACAACCTTTATGAAAAGGCGAAACTGTATAAAGAAACATTCGTCGAAATCATTTTCGATAATGTCGAATACCTCGCTTACGATGAGGAACAATCATGGTTGGAACAATATGGATTGATAAAGGATGAAAATGGGCATGCGGCTGTGGCTAATAATATATATAAGTCCATATTTGTTAAAACGTTTTTCGAGGAAGTGAACACGTATGAAGATATCCCCCCGCAACGATACGAATTGCCCGGGAACCGGCTGGATATGGAAAATATCCTGCTGGATTTCGAACAATACATTGCCCAGATCGGGGTACAGGCATTTTATAAAGAAAAGAAGCCTTATGAAAAAACCGGCCAATTCCTGCTGACGGCGTGGCTGTACCAGTTTGTCAAAGGAGGAGGGGGCGAGCTTCGATATGAAGTGAAATCCGGCCTGGGAATTATGGATATTATGCTGACATACAAGGAGTATAAATATATTATCGAGACGAAAGTCAATCGTCAATCCAATATAACCCGTATGCTGAGCCAGGGGATCGCGCAAGTAGCCGGGAAATACCTGGCTTCG
>JAUPLE010000349.1 GCA_030837085.1 Acidobacteriota bacterium
AAGATAATTGTTCACGTTTTCCCGTAACATTTCCTGGTTCTCCCTGATATCGTTGGCTATTTCCAGTGCCCAATCCTGGCTTTAAGGAACCGACTTTTCCTGAGAACAACAAAGGTCCGCCGCTCTGATAACCAAAAATGCATTTAATAGACCTCGTTTCAACTCCAATCCCAGGTCCGATTAAATAATTAATTCCATATTTTATTAACATATATTCACCAATCGAGAATTGAATATAACATATCCTGAAGTGATTGTAAAGAGAAAAAAAATTTTTATTTTTTTCCGGACTGGGTGGGAATATGTTAAGATTGACTATTTGTTAGGGTTATTCATCTCCAGCTTCGGTTTTTGATTGTTTCATCCGCAAGCTTTTTTTAATTATCTCTTCTTCTTCGATTAAGAGTTTATTGGCCGCCGACAGGACGGCATTCCTGAAAAACTTTGAGTTCTCCATAAGCCAGATTAATTCCTCCAGCGACTCAATGCCGCTTTCGATTTCGAAACTCTTTGTTTTTATTGGTTTCCCGGCCCCGAACATATCGCCGGTCCCCAGGAGCAGGTAATTGAGGTTTACATTGTATGCGGTCGCCACCTTTATAAAGAAATCCGGGCCGGGTTTGGAGTTGCCGCTTTCGATTTCACAGAGATAACTGGCGGCAATGTCCAGGGCCGCGGCCATTTCCTTTTGCTGTATACGCCCTTGCCTGCGTATCTCTTTGAGCCTCTGCCCGATGCCGGAAACATTGTCTTGTTTGCTCATTTGTTTTGAATCGTCTTTCATTGCCCTGTCTTAGCGTTTTTGCGTTCTATCGTTTTATCGTTGTATCGTTCAATTGTTTCATCCTTTGGTCCAGGATATTTAATTATATCCGAAATTCGGCAAAAGTAAAGCCGTCTTACTTTTTTGTTTTCTGCTTCGACTGGTGGCCGACGGGTTTTGGGAAACTCTTTTTTATGATCTCTCCCTCAGAAATTATGGTTTTATTGGCCAGGGACATGATGGTGGTCCTGAAAAATTTGGAGTTTTTCATTAACCAGGTCAGTTCCTCAATGGTCTCAACACCGGCATCGATATCAAATCTTTCATCTTCCATTTGCTGTCCGCCGTCCAGGAGCATTTTACCGGTTCCCATAACCAGGTAATTCAGGTTTATATTATATAAGGATACCATTTTTATTAAGAGTTCGATGTTGGGTTTGGCCCGCCCGCTTTCGATTTCACAGAGGTAACTGGCCGATATATTAAGGTCGGCGGCCATCTCTTTTTGAGGCAGCCGCAGTTGTTTGCGTACGGCGATAACCCGCTGACCGATTTCGACGGCAATATCTTTTTTTTTGCTCATTCGGTTTTTTGTCCGCGGTAAATTTCCCTGATGGACTCTACTTTATTTAACCAGCCGTTATGTTCGAAATATCCTTTTTTAATGGATTCTTTGCTCAGGTAGTAGAAATCGCTGGCAATAAAAAGGACCGCTGCGCCGGAGGATGACCACAAGTCGTCCATTTTGGTTTTCAAGTCAAAGCAAAAATCTCCCAACATACCCCTACCGATATCATCGATCAAATAGACATCGAACGCTTTCATTTCCAGGATAGCCAGGAAAACATTGCCCAATTCTTCAATATCCAATTTGCGGAACTTCTTGTTTTCAATTGATTCCAGGGAAAAGCGGGCAATGATTTCTTTTCTTTTGGCGTCCTCTACTTTCATTAAGTCCATTACGAGGTTGAGAAAGTTCTTTACTTTGATATACCCCGGGATTTCCTTTGGGTGGCAGAGGTAGAGGAATATTTGTCTCATGGCGGCCGTATTCAGTACCTGGTCGTCGAGGGTTACCAAAAAGCTATAGCCTTTTTTCTTAAAGTCCCTGGTTTCGTTAGACATCATGCTGTACAAAATCCGGTTCAAAAGGTTGCCGGATACACTCCATTCTATTATCTGGCCTCTTTTTAAGGCGATATCCCGGGGGGCCTCTATATTTTTTTTCTTTTCCGGCAATCCGAAAAGGGATTTGTTAAAGCGGACATAGGCGAGCATTGCCAGGCCCACTATCCACAGGAGATCGATGAAAAAATACAGGAGCCAATACCCGGGCAGCGCGGGTTTGCCTACAAATATATTTTCGTCGCCTTTTAAAAAGGGTTCCACTTTCGCCGGTTCAGAAGAAGAAGAGAAATAAACCTGTTTCATATACTCCTTGAAAAAGGCCTCTTTGACAAGCAAAATAGCCTGATAAAAGGCGTCTAAATTTTCATAACCCTTACTACTGATCTCCTGGGTCAATGCCAGGTAACCGGTGGTGGGAAAGAAAGCGGACAGCAGGTAATGAAGTTTTGCACATTCCTGCATCTGGGCTTTTACTTCCTCTTCCAACACCTTTATCTTCTGGAATTCATTCTTGTAATAGCTTTCTACAAGCTCCCTATCGATATCCGTGGGTTGTTGGCTAATTTTAAGAATTCCCGCCTTTTCATTTGAACTTTTTTCGAAGCTCATCATCAGTTTCAATTTCTCTAGCTCCAGTTGATTTTCCGGTTTAATCGTCGCCGCATTAGAGGATACGATAACACTAACGATAAATGGAATGATTAATAGGGGTATAAACCAGGAAGCGATGGCGCCGAACAGCCCCACGAATATCGACTCACATAACCCCAATACAGCCCCTGCAGCGAAAAAAGCCAGGGATACGCCGCACATTTTTATAAAGAGCACTACCAGGTATTGGTCGATATCGATGGCGACGCCGTTAATGGTTATCAATAGCACTGCCGAGGCAAGATAGATCAGGGTGAATTGGACCAGTATGCTTGCCCGCGACAGGTAGATAGATCTGAAGAGTTTCTTTATGCCGGTAATCGACGCCAGGAATTTTAGATATTCGGTATGTAGAAAAGCCATGTAGCCATAAAAAATCGCCAGCAGACCTAGAAAGCAAAGGTAAATCCCGGAACAGTCGGCAAACAAGAATTTGGTGACATTAAATGGAGCATGGCTTTTCAATGACTGATAGATATTCAACCGCTCGCCTGAGTCTATATATGCTGTCATATCCTGAACTACAGTGGAGTTCATGAATAAGGTGGACAGTGGGTCAGCTAAAAATAATAACCGGAAACCAAAAAAACCATACTGCCGATAATTGGTGAATTGATCAACCTTGTTCTTTTCGACATCCTGGAAGACTGCCTTTTGGTCCTCTTTTTTTTTGTATTCGGATACGTGGATCTGGAGAAGACCCAGGCCCATGGCTAAAATTAACAAGGCCACAACGATGTTAATCCTTGACAGCGCTTGCTTCTCTTCAGATATTTGAACTGCAAATAACCCTTTCATGTTAACCCTCCTTTACGTGATTAACTATTCTCACTACAACCTTCATTTTATTTTTTCCTCTGTTTTTTAGAACAGTATAGCCCTAAAAACTTCCGACATATATTGACTAAAGAGTTGGGCTTCAAAATATGCCTGGTTAGTCCTCCAGAGAAGCGATAATTCAGGTTCCTGGTTTTTATCAACCACTGCCTTTACCGCGTAAAGCTTGCTCAGAATGGCATCCAAATTTGCCAGTACTGCAGCATCAAGCCCGGGTATATCTCCCTTAACTAGTAGAGACTTCACTTTCGTAAAAATAGGTTCAATCAATCCATATTTAAGACGGAAACCATCATAGTCGAATACCAACAATTTGTCGATCATAGCCTGATTATAAGTGGTTTTTTCTGTTGCTTTTATTAAATTGGAATATGCTGCCTTTGAATTTTCCATATCCTCAATGGCACTATTAAGAGTTTCTCTCAATGCCATGTAATCTGTGTCATTTTTTCCAGACATTTCAAACATGTCTAAGAATGTCTGATGATGCGAATGCGATTTCAGGAAATTCCCAGCGCTTTCTATGATATATTCGCCTAGTATTGAAGTTGAACTCTCATCAGAGCATCCAGGGGTATTAACGCAATCCCGCCAATTTCCCCATATTCTTGCGAATGATATTTGGGCAAAAAAATAACAAATAAATATCACTATGATCCCTGTTACACAATATCTCTTAATTTGTTTATTCATTTTAATCTCCTTTTTAGATTTATTTTTTTTATTCATCCTTAGAACAGGATATCTCGAAATATTTCCGACATATATTGACCGAAGAGTTGTGCTTCGGCAAAAGCCTGGTTGGTTCTCCATAAAAGCGTTATTTCCGGAA
>JAUPLE010000350.1 GCA_030837085.1 Acidobacteriota bacterium
AGATACCCGATCGAATACCCCTGCTTCCCCTGGATGGCGCGTTACAGTTCCGTGGCCGGTTCCGTCATGCCCTTTTTCTTTGCTTTTAACGTATCCTCGGTTTCCACCCGGTCTTTAAAATAGTGCGTGCGGCAGGTCAGCAGGATTTTTCCTTTGCCCCCATAGGCCCGGTTCAGTTCCAGGAAATTCTTCATGGTCAGCGCCGCATTACTCTGCGTGACCATTTCGTCGAAACCGTCGAAGATAAGCAAGATTTTACCTTCTTTTAACAAATGCAAGAACGCCTCCGGCGCGACATTCATATTGGCTGTCCTGGAAAAATGCTCATAAATAATATTTTCAAGACTTAACGCCTTGCTCACATCCTTTAAATTAATCAAAACCGGTATCCGGCCCCCGGCTTTGTCCTTTTCATATAATAAAGCGTAATCATGAGCCAGCCGTTTGGTAAAAGACGTTTTGCCCGTGCCGAAGTCTCCTAACAAAGTAAAGAAACCGCCCCCCGGTTCCGTTGACCATCGGTTCATATATTCCAGCAGTGGTACGGCTTTGCCCGTGTTTTCCACCACCACATCCAGAGGAATATAATTTTTTTCCAATGGGGTCCCGGCATAAAGAGTTTTCACATATGAAATATAGCGTTCAAAGTTGATAATGCCGTTTAACAATTCCTCATAAGTCTTCGTTGTAATATGCATAGATTCCGCATAGTTCTTGGCGTCCCTGGTGAAACCCTTTTTAGCAACAATAATGGCGCGACAGCCGGGGTATTGCTTTTGCACCGATTTCATATTATTTTCCACCTCATCCACCACCTTCTTGTCCACGTTCTTTTCCCAGTACTTGCATTCCACGATATAGTCCTGGGTTTCGATGGGCGTTTTTAAGGAAAGGAATATATCGATCTGGCTGCCGGTAATGGATTTATTAACCTCGGTCTCATACCCCATTAGCCGGAACAGGTGCGCCGTATCCAGTTCGAATTGCTCAGCCGGGCTGAGGGGGCGCGGCTCTCGTTCGCTCCTTTCTTTCTTGGAAATTACTTTTTCCTCCAGGGGAGTTTTATTTTCCAGCGGCGTTATCTGGTACCTCTCCGCCTGGAGAAGCCCCGCGATTTTCTCATAATGTTGGCAAAAATCATCGTCCGGGTATTCTGCCGGCCATACGGTTTCGTTAAATGCCATTTCCACGTTAAAAGGAATTTCTACATGTACCATTAACCCGGGGGTGTGATTTTCCTGCCATTGAGCTTTCCTGTATTTCCTCAGATCAGGTCTGCCCGTAGGAATCATTGAGGCTATTAAATAGGTTTTCAAAGGGCGGTCTTCCCGCAGTTGTTTCAGCCAGTCCGTATTGGCGAGGGCATTATGAATGCCCTTCATGCCTTTCATATTCTGGCTGCCGTAATTGAAAACCAGGAACACCACTTCCGGCAGGGTAAAACAGCACAATCCGCCGATATCGGTAAATCCTTTCTGTGAATCGATTAGGACGAAATCCGGGTGATAACTTAAAATGGCCTGTTTCATTGATTCGAAAAGTCGGACTCCTCCTGTTTTATCCTCGCCGAAAAGGTGGTCCCATTGAATAGAGGCTAATTTGTGGGCATATTCGCTGTCATCGGCCAGGTTACCGGCGGGGAGGAGGCGCAGGTTGGCGTTATCCGGGTGGGTGACGATGAAATCGTGGAATTTATCTTCATTCATTTCCCGGCATTCATTTTCAAGGAAATCCGCGGCAATATCCACCACACCGCCTTTGATATCTTCGGCCATTTTCTCGAAGTAGGGGATATGCTGGATGCCCGGGGCTTCGATATCCATGTCCCAGATAAAAACCGAATGGCCCTGGCGGGTTAGTTCCACTGCCGTATTGACAAGGGTAAGTGAACGTCCCACGCCCCCTTTGAAAGAATAAAAAGTTGAGAACAAAGTTGCATTTGACATAGACAGGTTCTCCTTTATTTAATTACTCAGGCGCAGAGGCGAGGGAAGAAATAGCTCCTGGGCGGTAGGTCTTTGGGGTTAATCGTTTTATATGTCCGGCTTTTCTCGGCAACGAATGATAATGGTTCAGGCATAAACCGGTAGTCGCGCGGGTCTTCATTTTTACCGGGATGAATATCTCTCAGGTAGGCCCTGCCGGTGATGCCGGGTTTGATAATAGAAACTTTATTATTACGTTCTTTGGAGATAAGTTGGTGTTCCAGGAATTCCCTGATAAGTTTGGACAGGTTCTGTGGGGAGATGCCCAGTTTAGAGGATAATTCATTATGGCGTATGCCTTCCGGGTTTTCAGACAAGAGTTGCATGAGTTCTTTGCCGCGTTTTTTGGATTCGACAAAGCGTTTGGTTTGTTGGGGGTCGTAGTTTTCAATGGCGGCATCGCAGAGGTCGTGGAAGTGGTCCCAGCGGTGGAAAAATCGTTTTCCTGCTTCGTTCAGTTTGAGTTGTTGGCCCATCTCGCTGTCCGTGAAAGAGAGGATTGCCGCTTGAAAATCATTCAAATCATCGCCGGTACCCTGGCGTAGGAACTCGATAAAGCGGTCGATGAGCATCACGTCGATTTCGTTTAGATTTTCCAATTCGTCTTTTCGAATATAATCCGCTG
>JAUPLE010000351.1 GCA_030837085.1 Acidobacteriota bacterium
CGCTGCGGGGATTACTTTGAAAGATACCGTGGCAGGCCTGGCGCTGCTGGAAGCTGTAACCATTCAATCATTATATACCAAAGGCCCGGACGGAAATTTTTCCCCGGCCCATTTAGCCGCCTGGATTGAAGAGATTAAAAAAATCTCTCCGATATTTGTCCAGGTCTACAGCCTGGCCCGCAAATCCCCGACCCAAACACTTATTCCCCTTGAAAAGGAAGAACTTTCGCAGGTCCTGGCCCTCCTGGAACGGGAGAAAATCCCTTCCGGTTTTTATTAAAATAAATGAAAAATAGGAAACAGTAGGCTTTTTTTCCTATAGTCCCAAACTATAAATTAGAACCCATGGAATCGCTTAGTATGCGTTTATTAAAAAAAAAGTTGGCCTAATTTATAAAGAAGGGCGAAAATTTCCATTTTTTATAAGATAATGGCAACATGAGAAATGTAAAAAATAGAATGAAGGCATTACATGTTTGTCAGCGGCTCCTGGTGGCCGCGGCGCTCCTTTTAACCGACGTTGGGGCGACAGTATGGGGACAACAAGCCTTCAGTACCTTTGCGGAAGCAGATACAGAGATGATGAAGTTGATCCTCGGCAAATGGTCCATCAGCGATAGGCCTTATATTTATGAATATACCAATGAATTTATGCGCCGGATCGACGGTTTTCAATATTTTAAGTTTACGATTTCCCAATTCCGTGATAATAAGAATATGTATGCCATATTTAAATCCAAAAAAAACGGCAAATCATATTTCTGCAGGGGCAAATGGCACAACAAGTATGGTTTCCAGTACTCGGCTTCCCGTATCGTATTCCAGGGAAAAGATAAATTCATTGTCTATTCCAAAGACAATACCCAAGAAATCTTTTTTGTAGCAGAAAGAATAAGAGAGGAATAGAAGAAAACATGAAACAAGAAAAAATTATTGTTCGGTTTATGTTGGTGGTCATGTGTTTGTTTGTCGCAGCGCTTATTTTCAGTGTTCCGAGTTTGGCGGAAAAAACAGAGAATACAAATAACTGTCGATTGGCTCCGCTCAACCCGGACTTTTTAAAATATATAGATGCCCGAAAAAACATGCCGCCGGATGCGATTCGTCCGTCGGCTGCAAACGGGTATCCCCTGGGAGGGGTTCCCTCTCCGGTGGACCTCTCCCATATCCGGGGGGTTTTGGATGAATCCGTCAATATCCAGTACCCCGCCCGTTATGACCTGCGCCAACTAGGGCGGGTAACCGATGTAAAAAACCAGTACAACTATCCCACCTGCTGGATATTTGCTGCCTTTACTTCACTGGAATCCTGTTTGCTCCCTGAGGCGGTGAACTTCGCCGAATGGCATATGGCCATTTCCCATGGTTTCGATTATAGTATAGATGAGGGAGGGAACTCTTATATGACCACCGCATACCTGGTTCGCTGGAGCGGGCCTACCGATGAAAACAATGTACCTTATGGCTCAATATGGGTCCCATCTCCCTCGTATCCCCTGGCCAAACATGTGCAGCAGGTTATTTTTCTCCCGGATCGGGAAGGTATATGGGATAACAATACCATAAAATACTTTGTGATGAATTACGGCGCGGTGGATTTTGCTTATTATTGGGAATTCGAAAGTTTTAACGACGCCACCGACGCTATATACACACCGGGGAATGGAGGTCAAAATCACCGCCTGGCCATCGTGGGTTGGGATGATAATTATCCTGCCTCGCGATTTTCCTTTACTCCGCCGGGGAACGGCGCTTTTATTGCCAGGAACAGTTGGGGCGCCGGCTGGGGAGAACTTGGCTATTGCTATATTTCTTATTATGATGAAGCGTTAGAGCAATTCATGAGTTTTAACAACGCCGAAGATCCCAGCAATTACGGAACCATTTACCAATACGACCGGTTGGGCCACACTTATACCTGGGGGACAATGGAATCCTGGGGCGCCAATGTATTCAAGGCAGAAAATGCAGAACCCCTTTCCGCGGTTGGCTTTTATGTCGTAGACGCCAATGTGCAATATGAAATTTATGTTTATAACGGGGTTGATACCCTTGCCGGCAATCCCACTGCCGGTACCCTGGCAGCATATAAAACAGGTGGTTTTACCTATGCGGGTTATTATACGGTAAAATTGGATGCACCGGTTCCCCTGGAGCGTGATGAGACCTTTTCCGTGGCAGTTAAATTCCGCAATTCAAAATATCCCTATTCTGTACCGATAGAGAATCCTTTTTCCGGTCATTCCTCCCGGGCGTCGGCCAACCCGGGTGAAAGTTATGTCAGCCTTGACGGCGTCCGTTGGCAAGACCTCACTACCGATGTTGCCAACGCCAATGTCTGTATAAAGGCCTATGCGCAATACAGGCCCCCCAATATCTCCCTCCAGGCGCAAAGAGAAAGCATCCAGTGCTGGATTATCCGTAGGGATTTCGGCGTGATTTCCATCCATGTGGACCACCTCCAAGAAGGCGAATACCCGGTTTCGAAATTAATTTTGTACCGGTGTGTCCCGGGAAGCGATTATGCGCCCATTATTGAAATCAGCGGCAGTGAACTGGCGGCTGCTAACGGTGATTTTAGTTATACAGATAAATACCTGGATAATACAACCCGGTATAACTACAAAGCGGCGACTATTGATCTAGATGGCGTTGTCTCGGAAACGACAGCGCCGGTGAGTATATAAACAACGTATGAAAGGTGAAGACAATGTGTAACGCCCTCTTTTTATTTGTTTCCTATTTATTCCCCTTCCATACAACGCCCGGTTTTTCAAAAGAACGGGCGAGAGTTGTAAACCATTCGCTGCCCGCTGCAGACTGCAGGTTTCTCCCTCCAACCTGGGGCCTGCAGCGGCGGCGTTCGGTTATGAATTAAGAAATTGAGATGAGGAGAAAGACATCATGCTGAAGAAGACATTGGTTTTATTACTGGTATTGTTGGTTGTATTATTTTCTTTTTTAAATGCGACGCCGCTTTTTCCCTCCCAGGCGATCGATGACGAGAAGGATGTGGAACAATTAACCGAAAAGGCCGTTTATTGCTATAATATATTGGAAGATTATCCGCTGGCCTTGAAATATTTGAACCGGGCTTTAGAACTGGCGGCAGCCCCATATGTAAAAGCCGATGCCCTCATTAAAACCGCTTATGTCCATTTCCTGATGGGGAAAGACACATCCGTTTTCAGCGGCTACATCAAGGAAGCCTTGAAACTGGACGGGTCGCTGGAACTGGACCGCTTGAATTATAGAGAACGGTTTATTAAAATATTTACGACGATTAAGAATGAACCCCAGGTGACTGCGAAAGAAATTGAAACCATGCTCTTTAAAATAGATGGCGAAAAGAAAGGCGACAGGAGTCGATTTATGGTTATGGTAGACGCCGGCTATATGTTTTCATTTGACAAAGATTACAAAAAAATATACGGCAGCGGCGACATTTTCCCCCGGGTGAAGGTGGGGTACAGGATAGCCAGGAATTTTTATATATGGGCTGGTTACAGCACTGTAAAGGGGAAGGGAACTATCCCGGAAATAGAAAGCGCAGCCAGCAGCGCTCAAAATTTCTTGGCCCTGGGCTTTAAATATGCCCGGAATTTTTCTAACAAATTGGGCTATAAATTGGAAGCTTCAGCCGTCAGGGTCTCCTTTAGTGAAAAAGCATTGGATACAGAGGTAAAGGAATCTGTTTCGGGCTTCGGCTTAGAGGCTGGTTTGACTTATCCCTTAGGGAAACGATTGTTTAGCGAATTTTCTACCGGCATATTATATGCCTCGGACATGGTGTTGAGTAAAAAAGTATATTTGGGGGGATTTAGCGCCGGGTTGGGTTTAGGAATGAAGTTTTAGCGCGTAAATACTACAATTCCTTATTTTGAACAATAACCGATTCGTGATATAATAAATCCCTGGATTTAAAAATGAATGAAACAGCGGGGTACCACCATGTTTAAAACTAAAATCAGGGGCGTACGGCTGATAATCGCCGGGATCGCGCTTTTCTTTGTTTTCTTCGTCATTATCCGTATCTATTTTGACGAGAGTAAGAAATTTTCCCCTCCATTGTTCAGCAATTCCACCATGTTTTTCGCCTTATGGGCCATCATCATACTGTTCACCGTCACGTTCCTGTTTATTCTCATCCGGAACCTCATTAAACTCTATTATGACCGAAAAGGCCCCCAGGGTGAAGGTGGACGCTTTAAAAACCGGTTGGTTATTTTCTTTATTTCATTTTCCATCGTACCCACGCTTTTGCTTTTTTTCTTTGCCACCGACCTAATCACCAACGGCATTGACAAATGGTTCACCGCGGATATCGAGTCCATTATGACCAAGTTCGAAGAACTTGAAAAAAGTTACTACGAAAAAGCCAAAGATGATTTAAAGTATTTCGCCAGGTTGATTGCCGACGATATCAAGTATTATCAAAAATACACCCTGGAAAACCGGACCTTTCTTCATACCTCGACCCGGAAAATGATGCTGGATTATAACCTTGATGCCGTTAACATATACATCAACCGGGTCGAAGAGGTGGCCTTTTTCAGTCCCAATATTCCCCTGCAGGAGTACCGTGACCTGCCTCAAACATTTATATATGGTCAATTGGCCGGCGCCGATCCCTATCAAGTGGACCCCATGAAAAAAGGAATGTTAATCCGGCATGGGGTGGATTTCGACACCAAAGACGGCGACAAGGTTATGGTTATCATTGGCCGGTATTTCCCGGAAAAATATGTCCAGACCCTCAAGACGTTGACCACCATGGTCAGGAAATATACACAGCAAAAGAGTATCAAAGACCCGGTAAAGACCACCTATATTTTGCTTTTTATCTTCATTACCGTATTAATTGTATTTTCCGCTTCGTGGTTGGGGCTTTACCTGGCCCGGAGCATTACCACTCCCATTGAAAAAGTAGTGGCAGCGGCCGCGGAAATTACCAGGGGAAACCTGGATGTCCAGATCGATTACCCGGCCAGGGATGAATTTAATACCCTGGTGAAAGAATTTAACCGCATGGTGTCGGACCTCAAGGAGAATCGGGACAAGTTGAACAACCGCACCGTCGAGTTAATGCAGCGGCGCAGCATTACGGAGAATATCCTGAAAAATATCACTTCCGGGGTCATTGCCCTAAATTCTACCGGGGAGATCATTGAAATCAACCCGGCCGCGGAACGGATGCTGGCCATCAATGCGGAAAAAGCAGTGAAAAATCACTTTTCAGAGGTAATCCACGGCGATTCATACCAGGAGATTAACCACATTATCGGCGATGCTTATAAAACGAATTTCAAATTGATCGAAAAAGAGGCGGATATTAAAATGAGTGGGAAAATATTGAACCTGGCCATTAAGGTGACCCAGATTCGCAATCCCATCAACAATCAATTTTCCGGTTTGCTGGTGGTGTTGACCGACCTGACCGAGTTGATCAAAGCCCAACGTATGCTGGTATGGCGAGAAGTGGCCAAACGGATTGCCCATGAAATTAAAAACCCGCTGACGCCGATTACCATCTCTTCACAGCGGATATTAAAAGCCCTGGAACTGCCGGACGATAAATTCAGGAAGATCGTGGAAGAAGGTCTTAATATTATACTCCAGGAACTGGATTCTATCAAAAATCTTGCCGAAGAGTTCGGCAATTTTGCCCGCTTGCCTTTGATGAAGTTTACCAGGGGCGATATCAACCAACTCCTGGAAAAACTAATTGCCGTCTATACTTCCATTTACAGCAATATCCGGTTCAATGTAAACCAGGATTTGGATATCCCTATCCTGGTTAAAATGGATGTGGAGCAGATGAAACGCATTTTTGTCAATATCTTCGATAATGCCATCGAATCAATGGGCGAAAAAGGAACCCTGGAAATAGTTACTACTTATAACAAGGAGAGCCAGTTTATCAGGATTGAAATTGCCGACAGCGGACCCGGGATCAACGATGAAGACAAACAACGAATATTTACTCCCTATTTCTCCAATAAGAGCTCCGGGACCGGTCTGGGGCTTGCCATTGCCCACAATATCATCGATGAACACAATGGCGTTATTTCGATAGAAGACAATAGCCCCCGCGGCGCGCGTTTCATTATTGAAATTCCGGCTTGATGAGCCTTTCCATTAATTTTACAAGCGGCTTAAGCCGGCAGTAATCGAATGGACAAATTTACCTATAGCGTTCGTGTTCGTTCTGACAGTTAATACACAGTTCTGCGAAGGGGAGGATTTGTAACCTGGGTACGGGAATATCGGCGCCGCACTCCATGCACTTCCCATACGTTTTTTCTTTGATTCGTTTGAGAGCTTCTTCGACTTTTATCAGGTTGTTTTTGTGATTGGAGGACATTTTTGAGCCCATTTCCCTGGCCAGCATGTCCGAAGTTTGGTCGATATCGTCCAATGCTTCCCGGGTGATACTGTGATCTTCCTCATCCTGGATAAGCACCAGAATCTCGGCCTTTAACTTCTCCAACCGCTCTTTAAATTTTGCTACGTCTTCTTTATTCATTTTATCTCCTGAAATTTTAAATAAGTTTTACACTCTGCTGTCTTATTCAGCCCCTGGATTAACCGTCTTTATTCCAACTCCGGGTCTTCTTCACTTTCATCAACCAACAAGGATTTGCAAACTGCACAGTAGGGGCCATCTTCCTCCCATGCATCCCGTATTTCTATGTACCCACCATGGACTGCATTCCATTTTTTTTCAGAGAAACCCTTTTGGATCTCATAGACCTTGTCCGGGTAATCTTTGCATACCGGGCAAAATAAAAATTTGTTCCGTTCATGGCTCATTGATGGTTCTTTTAGCTCCTTTGCCTTTTTAACCACTTAACCTCTTAACCTCTTAACCTCTCTACTCGGCAAGATTATCTTCATCCTCTAACCAAGATTTACCTCTTCAAATTTGGGAGGTGTAAATATAATCTGAGTTTTAGTAAAAGTCAATACCTTTTTTTATTTTTTTTGAAACTCAGCCAGGAATTGTGAAAAAGCCCGTGGCAAAATAAAACAAGCCTTATGAATCCCCGGGTTATAATATTTCAAGTCGTGGAGCGCTTCTACTTTCTCGGGCTTGAAATCGGAGATGGGGTCATATTTCTTCGAACAGAAGCTGAAGCCGATGACGCCGCTGGGGTAGGTGGGGACCATGGAATAGTAATAGTGATAGTGGGGGAATATTTTCCCGCAGAACTGGGCAATCTGCTTGATAATGCCGCGGTGGAAATGGAAAGATTCTGACTGGGTGACCACGATCCCGTCGTCGGTCAGGGCATTGAACATGTCCCGGTAAAAGTTTTCCTGGAAGAGTACTTCAGCCGGTCCGATGGGGTCGGAAGAATCAACGATAATCACACTGTAGTAATTTGGTCTTGCCTTGATAAATTTGGCGCCGTCTTCGTAGAAAATTTCGCTGCGCGGGTCCTGGAAACAGGAACTTAAATTGGGAAAATGTTTTTTGCATAGGCGGACGACGTCCCCGTCGATTTCGCAAAGGTGGGCTGACTGGACTTCCTTATGTTTCAATACTTCCCGCAGCGTGCCGCCGTCGCCGCCGCCGATGACTAAGACCCGTTGGGGGTTTGGGTGAACATTGAGCGCCACATGGGCGATCATTTCATGGTAATGGGCTTCATCAAATTCGGTTAACATGATCACATCGTCATGCGCCAGCATTTTCCCATAGGGAACCGTGTCGTAGATATCGATTTTTTGGAAAGGGGAACGATAGGATTCCAGCAACTCTTTAGTCAATATCCTGACGGCTCTACCGTTCTTAATTTCCAATTGTTCTTCAAACCAGTCAGTCATGCGTTCCTCCTGATTTTTAAAAGTCATTATTACATAGAACGCCCCTGTACATGTATTGCACGCAACGTGCCTTCCGTTTTACCGTGTCCTGTGTAATCACAGTGTCGCAGTACAACGTAATGTTACATATACAGGGGCATAACGCGTATCGCGTTTCTCGTGCCGCGTATCTCTCAACGACTATTTTCTCAAAACAACATTGATGTTAGCGTCTTTGCCTTTAAAGAAATTCCTGGAAAACTCGGCCGCTTTCTGGGGATCGTAGTACTTGCAACTGAAGATGTCGAGGTAAATGCTATTGGTTTGGTTGGCAAAGTGAGCGGAGATCAGGGAAGTCTCAATAAGCTGGGTCATGGAATAACCGGCCACCCGTTCGTCTTCTCCGAAATGAATAATCGTAGGTTCTCCGAACCGTTTCATCTCGATCAAGTCACACAATTGAATTACAAAGTCTTTAATGGCAGATGCGCTTCGAATCAGTCCGGGATCGCAATCGTGAATATCGACGCTGGTCAGGATTCCCCATGCATTCATCGCATTATAATCATTTTTCATTATTCTTGTTTCGTCTCTCATTTTCGTTCCTCTGTATTAACTATTTGTAGTCATCATTTTCATATCGGTAGTAGGGTGGGGGGCGATTAGTTCACCCGGTTTGTGCAGTAATTTGACCGGGAGGTCTAACATACCTCGTTTCATTTCGGTAACCGATAGATTCTTGGCCTGGAATTCCTTTTTCAGGTAATGCAAAGCTGAGTAGTAGTCGATCTCTTCGCCGCACGTGAATATGTCCAATGCACAATAGCCGTATTCCGGCCATGTATGCACTGAAAAATGTGACTCCTCAATCACGATTACCCCACTGATTCCATGGGGATTAAACTTGTGGATTACCGATTGCACTATCTTGGCTCCTGAGAGTCTTACCGCTTCAATCAATCGATCCTCCACTGTTTTAGCGTCATTGATCGCCTCTACCTGGCAATCATACAACTCGATAATTAAGTGATTACCTAAACTTTGCACCATTTTCTTGGATTTGCTACCTCCGTTATTTTATTTTTTTGTTTTATTTTTTTCAATTTATTTTAGTCCTTGTCCCAATCAATATTGGGCCATACATTTCTTCTGACTTCTTCATATTCATCAATTTCGTCATATTCTTCATCGTCCAGGTCGTCCTCGTCGTCATTGTCGTCGTCAAAATCGTCGTCTATTAAATAATCATCAAGGTCCTGGTCGTCTATTTCCAGGTCGGAATCAAGATCATCTTCATCGATATCTTCATCCTCGTTGAAATCGATATCGGCTTCATCATAATCGTCATATCCCGAAAAGTCATCATCCAAGGCTATGAAAGAGACTTTTTTCCTCATATTTTATCCCTCCTGAAAGATATAATATACCCCTGGTGTTTGGTAGGGCAAGTCTTAAACAGGCATTTAACGTATACACCGCTCATTCGCATACTCACATTTTATTTTTTATTTTTTGGTAAATATAATATGAGTTTAAGTAGATGTCAATGGTTTTTCGAAAAAAAAATCAAGAAAAATTCATTTGAGATCATCTTTTGAATGGGGGGACCCGTAGGGGGCCGTGTAATAAAAAAAAGTTTTCCATTTTCCCGGGTTTTCTTGTATAATATACCGCTAAAAGGTAGAACAGTATTATGAATAACGATAATGATACAGCTAAAAACGAACCGGGTACACCAAACAACATCCAACTGCCCCGCGAGACCCAGTTGAAAAAGGCTCAATACCAGGCTAAGTTATATGCAGCCCAACACATGTACCGGGTTCATATGACGGCGGCGCGAATTATATTTAAAGCCGACATGGCCGTCCTGACTTCCCTGGCGCTCCAGGAAACCCGCTGGGATTCCATTTTCCCCTGGACACGGCAGGCCAAGGAATTTTACCGGAAAGTCCTGTATAACGAAGGCATCCTTGGAAAAATGATCGACTACGGGATAACCAGGGAAGAACTGGAACTGGGGCTTTTGAAATTGAAAGACCTGGAAGGGAATAAATATTGGAAAAAGCAGTGTAATGACGAGGATGCGGCTGGGGAATACCGGTTGATGGGGCACATGGAGAAATTGGTGGAATACATGGAAGATTTCGAATATGTCTCGCGCCTGGCTTTTAAAGACGAACCTCAGTACCTGGTGACCCTGGGTTTCGAGAAATCCCTGGAAGACGCGATCGAAAGTCAGAAAAGAGATGAGCGGCGGAAATGGAAGACGAAATCGGAACCGCCGCGGGTAAGACCCTGGGAAAAGGAAAAGGTCGATAAATGATCACTGTTCTCATTAACGATACGGTAAAAAAATATTTACTGAAACAACCTACGGACACGCGAAAAAAAATCAGGGATAAGTTCGAATACCTTGAATCCGGTATCTGGGACGGCGGCCTGAAAGTTAAAAAGTTAAAAGGCGCCTCTGACAAATATATATTCGAAGCGCGGTTAGACCTGGCAAACCGGATTATCTTTACGCTGGGACAAGGACAGCCACAAGGGCCGGGGCAGGAAAATTCCCTGATCGTATATGTCTGGGGTATCGTAACGCACGACGATATCTCGACAAAAATCAAGACCATTATCCCCGCCAATGCCACATTCTTGCTATTCGAAGATTACCAGGAGACCTTCCTGGAGAATATGGATATGGAAGAACTGGAACCTGCCTATTTTACCCAGGAAGGCATCGGCGAAAGAAGCGCCGGCGAATCCGGCAGCCAGCGCTGGTATGCTATCGATGAACCTGAATGGCAGCGCATACGCATGTACTCCCGGGACGATTTCGATCTCTTTCTTCATTTAACCCCGGAACAGGATGAAATCCTCGGCACACCCCTGCCCATGATGATTTCAGGCGCCGCCGGCAGCGGCAAAACCAGCCTGGCGGTCTATTACCTGCTGAATCGCAACCTGGATAAAAAGAAAAAACTGTTTCTCACTTATAATAAGCACCTGAAAAACTTTGCCGTGAAATTATACAACGGCCTATTAAATGAACGGACCTGGAAAAAAGAGATTACTCCCCCGGATTTCTATACGTTTAAGGAGTTGTGTCTTGAAGTGTCCGGGAAGGAACGGTTCCCCCCTGAAAAGGAAGTGGATTTTAACCATTTCAGCCGTTTATTCACCGGGTACCCCACTTACCAGTCTTATGACGCCGCGTTGGTATGGGAAGAGATACGGGCCATTATTAAGGGCGCTGTCCCCGGCGTTAATCTCCCGCTGCTGGAGACTGCTTTGCGACAGTTTAAAAAAGGCGCCCTTTCACCGGACATAGTCAGACAATTGCAAGAGCAGTTCATCCTGTTTTCAAAATTGGAATCCTTTCAGCGGGTGGATAAAGTGGTCCGGAAATACCTGGACATCGATATCGGGACATTTGCCGCCGACATCGGGAAATATCTTCACGCTGGCCTGGGTTCCGCGTCCTCTGCCGGGAGGGAGAAAGAAAGCGTGTCCGCAATCCTGGAAAAAACCATCGATACATTGAAAAAAGAACAAACCGGCAGCGGCCGGAAATACCTCTCTATTGCCGAATACGAAATATTGGGTAAGAAAAAAGCCCCCAATTTCAGATTCAACCGCGGGGACATTTACCGCATCTTCGAATGGTATCAAAATAAATTGGAAACCGGGGACCTGTGGGATGAACTGGATATGATGCCCGCCGCCGTCGCCCAAAAATATACATACGACATCCTGGTTTGTGATGAAGTCCAGGACCTGACCGACACCCAGTTGGACCTATTGTTTAATTTCGTTAAGAATCCCAAGAACATTTTCCTGGCCGGGGATACCCGGCAAACGATTAATCCCAGCGGTTTTCGCTGGGAAGAGGTACGTAAACATTTTTATGAGCGGGGCCTCGAAGTGCCCGAATTGAAAACCTTATCCCTTAATTTCAGGAGTTCCGGCAGCATCATCGAATTGTCCAATACCCTGCTGGACTTAAAGGAGAAATTCACGGGACGGAAAGCCGATGAACCCAGGGAAGACTGGAAATACAAAGGTAGACCCGTGACAGTGGTTACCGGCATCGATAATGAAGAGATGCTGGAGATTTTAAAAGCCGCCGGCGCCGACCGCACGATCCTGGTGAGAACAGACGCGGAAAAAGAGTCGCTGCAAAATATTCTAGGCACTGAATTGATATTTACCATTAAAGAGGCCAAGGGATTGGAATTCGATACCGTGGTGTTGTGGAAATTTTGCGATGATCCTTCCTCTGAGTTCGAAGATGTCTGGAAAGCCACCCTGGATTTAAGCGATAGGAATATCCATGAAGCCAGGATCAGGCATGAGATCAGTCTTCTTTATGTGGGCATCACGCGCTGCCAGAAAGACCTGATCGTTTACGACGGCGTTTCGCCTTCGCTCATCTGGGAAAGCGACCCGGTGAAGGAGAACGTCTATATTACCGATGACCGGCATTACCTGGATAATGTGTGGAACGTGATTTCTTCACCGCGGGAATGGCTGGAGCAGGGGCATTATTTCTTTGAAAGAGGGTATTTTAAAGCCGCGGCGGAGTGTTTTAAAAACGGCGGCGACGGCCGAAACCTGGCCAAAGCCAGGGCCTATTATTTCGAACAAACAGGCAATTACCGGGAAGCCGCGGCCAACTTTGAGGAGATCGGGGAAATAGAAAAAGCGGCTGTCAATTATGAGAATGCCTCGGCGTATAAGCACGCCCTGGACTTATGGGAAAAATTGAACCGCCGGGATAAAATAGTGGAATGTACCGCCGCCCTCCTGGGGAAGGAAGGGAAATTCCGCGAGGCGGGGAATCTCTATTTAAAGACCGGGAATTATAACGCCGCCGTGGAGTGTTTTAAAAAGGCAGGCAATGACAGGGCCGCGGCGGAAATCTATCTCAACCATTTGAATAATATCGAACTGGCGGCCCAGTATTTTGAATATAGCCGCGATTACGATAAAGCAGCGGACCTTTATACCCGTTTGGAAATGTTTGATAAGGCCGCGGGACTCTATTTCCAGGCCAAGAAATACGTCGAGGCCGAGGCGTTGTGGGAAAAGACCGGCAGCGCCAAAAACCTGCTGGAATTGTACCGCCGCACCGGTAAGCATGAAAAAATCTTCACTATCTACGAACAGGAAGGTAACCTGGAAAAAGCCCTGAAATATTTGGAGACGCTGAAAATAGATAACCGGGGATTACTGGCGGAAGGGGAAGAACTATTTCAAAACCAACGCTTTTTCCAGGCCTTAATCCGTTTCCTGGCGGTGGAGGGGGCGGAAGCAAAAGCGGCGCCGGCGCTGCAAGTGAAAATAGCCGATTGCTATTATAAATTGGGAAAACATGAAACAGCGATTCCTTATTATATAAATGCCGGGGACTTTTATTCCGCGGCGCGGGTTTACGATGAAACCGGGGATTATGAAAATGCTTTTTGCATGTATTTCGATTCCCAACAGGATAAAACCGACGGTTTCGCGCTGGCCCGGCAAGCATTGGGGAAAGTGACCGATACGGGGTTCTTAAGAAAGCTCGCGCTGGGTTATTATTTTGACAGGGACTATGAGCGGGCGGTATTTTTATTTACCCGCCTGGAAGGCTTCGCGCCGCTGGAGGGAACCTGTTACGCGCTGGCCGGGGATAAGCAAAAGGCCTTTGAAAAATGGCGGGAATGTCGTTATTACGGGGAATTAACAATAATTGCCGAGGAGTGTCTGCAGAAAGAGTTAATCGATGTGGGAGCGGAGTTTTTCCTGGGCCTACCTTCCCGGCAGGATTCGTTCGAGCCCGGCATTTTCAGCAAAGACCTGGAAAAGACCTGCATCGAAGACTTGATGAAAGCCTATTTCGGGGAGTATGTCACATTTGGCAGCAGGGAGACGAATTGGGATATTACTAAGGCCCGCAAGGATGATGCGCGCACATGGGGATTTTTTATCCTGGGGCAGGATGTCGCTTTTAAGAATGCCAGGGCCGTACAATTTTACCTGGCGTTGAACGGGGAATACAATGCCCTGTTAAAGTACTTCCTGACATGGCTGGAGACTCGCCCGGGCCTTTCCGAGGATATCCTGGAAGCCGTCTCAAAAAATTCTCCGACCTATGGTCCCGTCCTCGAGGAGTCCCAGTTGTTCCATATAATATTGAAGGAGAATGTGGGCGTTCTAAAGGAGAATGATCTCAAGAACCTCGAGCTTAATCCGCCCAAAATAGTCTTAAGAGAAAACAATTTCCTGCTGCTGGTCTTTCCGTCAGTGGCCGAGGAATATCATAAAAAAGTAATCGACTACTGTGTAGAGAACGGTTTTGAAAAAGAGTTGGAAGAATTTATGCTGTTCCTAAAGAAAATATCGCAGGAACCGCCGAATAATTGACCGGGTTACGTTCCTCTCTTCTTGAAATTCGCACCGGTTTCCGGTAGAATAGTCCCATGAAACAAAAGAAATTTTCCGGTTGCTCGGCAGAGAAAGAGAGGCGTATATGAAATGGAAAGATGTCATCCCCTGGCTGTTTGCGTTAGCCGCATTCCTTTTCGGTATTTATCAATATGTTAAACGGCCGAAAGATAAAAAATTGGAAAAGGCGGCGGAACTGGAAGCGGTAGAGGAACGTGAAGAAATAATACGAAAACATGTTGAAAAAACATGCGAAGAGTTATACAGCGATGCGCTGCGGGAAGAACTGGGCAATATCGATATGCTGGGCTCGCCGGATATCGAAATCAAAACCGTTCAATTAAGCGCCGCTTTTGTTTCCCTGCGCATTTACGAAACCTGTCGCGGCGAAACACGTTTCCAACCGCATGTGAA
>JAUPLE010000352.1 GCA_030837085.1 Acidobacteriota bacterium
GAATTAGCGGATGCATTGGTAGTAAATAAAGCCGACGGTCCCAATAAACCTAAAGCATTACTAACGCGGCAGGAATACGCCATGGCTTTGAAATACCTGGCCCCTGCTACCAGGGGATGGCTGACGCATGCGTTTACCTGTTCCGCGTTAACCGGCGAAGGGGTCCCGGAAACATGGGAAGTTATTAAAGCATTTGAAAAGCAAACCAAAGAGTCGGGGATATTCGCGGAGCGGCGCAAGAACCAGGCGTTGGAATGGGTATATTCGATGATTGAGAATTATTTGAAAGACAATTTTTACAATAATCCCGAGGTTCGGGCTTTGTTCCCGCGGATAAAAGAATCTGTCTTGAACGAATCGCTCCTGCCTACTGCCGCCGCCGAACAATTGCTGAAAACATTCTATCTTTCAGGAAACAAGGGTGGATAAGCGGCTAAAACGGTTTGATGGTATTGAGAGAAACAAATGACATTCAACCCGGAGAAACATCATAGGAGAACGATTCGATTAAGTTCCTGGGGCTGTTGAAAAAAAAACTTTTTATGCTATATCTTTTATATCCTGAAAAGCATTTGAATGGAGGTAGTTTTATTTAGAAAAGATATACAAAAAGGGAGAGATTAACATGAGATGTGAAAGACACGGGTTATGTTTGGCTTTTATTGTCATTGGCCTATGCCTTTTCCCGGTTTTAAGGAACCTCACTTATGGGGAGGAGAAGGTGTCGATGCCGGTCCGGCCGTTCGCCATAAACCCGGAAAACAAATTCATGAGATTTGACGGGATATTCAACACCGGGACGGATAAAGACGTCGAGGCAATTGAACACATCATCGGCGTCTTTTTAAAAAATGAAAGTGAGAAGTCTATTTCTAATGTGACGGCCACAGCTTCTTTTGATCCGGATTCCGGGGTAGAAACAATCCCGGGATATGATACTTATGAATATAAAGTCCTCGAACCCGGCATACCTGAACTTGGTTTTTTCCGGGCAAAGGAGTTTTATTCTTCCCTGGGTTTCGCCTGAGTTTATTTTATCGTTTTAGGGGAAAGGCTTGACATTTTGCTTTTTATGCATTAAATTATTAAAGGAGGTTGATATGGAAGAATTTAAATGCGAGACAAGGAGGCAGGGTAACTTTTTATACGAAAAGAAACATTCTGCGTTTACTGTTTTATATAGGCTGTATAATTATTGTTGGGCGGGCGAGCGACGATCTCGATGTGGTCACTCATGACTGAAGCGAAGATGCCCCAGCTATCGAAAGAACTGGCCAGACGAATACGAATAGTCCGACGTGATATTGGGAGTTTGCTCTTCCACTTTACTCGCTTGCCGGCAATGAAGTCCGTTCAGATCGAGCAGCCCCACAGCACCACGATAATGTCCGCGTCCGCCGGAGCCGTACTTCGCAAGATTCTTTGGGATGGGTACCTGCTTGGTAGTAGTACATGGACCCATGGCGAGAATTGTATTTGTTTCACGGAAGCTCCGATTCATGAATTCAATTCGATCTTCTCACTCGTAGCGATTGCATCATCGGAATCAGAGCGACCGCGTTACGAGCCATACGGCGTCGCGGTCACCAAACGCTGGCTTTTCGCTCAAGGCGGAAGGCCTGTAATCTACGATCACCCCGATGCGCTTGCTACCATCCCAACAGAGCAGCGATATAGGTTCGTGGCTTACGACCCAACGCGCGAGATCGACTTTACATGGGAACGGGAGTGGCGTTACCGCGGTGATCGGCTTTTCATAAACCCCAAAGAGACTCTTGTTGTTGTCCCCACGGCAGATGAAGCATTTGAGATTGCCTATGAATTGGCGGACATGGAAGCCGACTATGATAGGGACGGCAATCTAGAAGGTGCCTATCACGTGCCAAGATGGCTCACCGTGTCTTTGGATATATTCGGGTTCGAACCTTGAGACGACTGCCGCCGAACATGCTCGTAAACCCGCCGTAGGTTACACACAACGCTAGGCTGGTCAGAAATAAGAAAGTTGGGTTTGTCACCTGTCCCGGATGGGCCTCACTTTAAACCCCAGACGGCACCAACATATTAAATAATATGTATTATGGGGAAAATGGAGAGTACTTATGTGCCATGCCAGGAGTTTCGCATTTGGAAATCTTTCGGGTCTTTCAAAATTTTTCCGGGGGTTCTGGAAATCCTTCGGGGTTGCCCAAAATTTATAAAATGCAATGGACTATCACCGATTATAGCCCCTATTTAGGAAGCCTACTTAAAATTTCCCTCAGTTTAACTTTATGTGATTTAATTGTTTTTTCCCAATAATTTACATTACTAATTGCCGTAGTCTTATTAAAATTTGATTTATTTTGAATAATCTGATTGTTAATAATATTTTCGCCTACTAAACTGAAATCATTAAAGATAACCTGCAAATCACCAATATCCTCGTGGTCTAAATAATTATAGAGAGTTCCATTCTGAAACATACTGACTGCAGTAACTGTTATGAATTTCGAAAAATCAAAATAAGTATAAAACACATTTAATGCATCACTATTAACTGCATTTCTATATTCATTTATTCCCTCTAACCATTTATCTATTTTCTTTATATTCATTTCTATCTCAAATTTTAAATTTCTCAATTGCTTTTTTCTATTTTTTCGTGCAAAAAAAACTTGCGTAAGAGCATTTACGGCTGTTCCGGCTATTATACCAAGAAATATAAAAATTCCATTTGAAAAAATTTCTCTCCAGTTCATTGTTAAACCTCCAATTATTTAATTTAAGTTTTCATTTTAGCAATAATGAAAGAGAATTGCAAGAGGCGGTTTAAATGCTTCAGTTTTTTTTCCGTGTCGTTCTTCCTTTGCAATTGATTTGCTAAAGTTAAAATCTTGGAAGAGTTAAAATGAATTCGTTTCCTGCTTCCTGGAGCAGGACTTCTTTACTGGAATGATTTCTAACAAGGGCGATTATTCGCCGCACGTCGCAAAATAATCCCGAAGATCCGGGGAAGCTATTATAATTTATTTTTTACCATGTATTATCTGAATCGATGGAAGCTGTTAGGAAAACGTGTGGTTGATATTAGGATTGTATAAATATAGAGAGTAAGGGGCATCACGGAATTTCTCGGGATACCCCTTCCCTGGGATTTTGGCTTTTTAATGTCGTAAAATTATAATTTTATTACACTGGCTGCGTATTGGCCTTTATCGCCCTGGCGGACTTCAAAGCTCACGGCCTGACCTTCATCTAAGGATTTATAATCCCCTGATGAATCTTTAATTTCACTGTGGTGGACGAAAATATCACTCCCGCCTTCCATTTCAATGAATCCAAAACCTTTCTGTCCGTTAAACCATTTTACTTTACCATTTTTCATATTTATCTACCTCCTAAGTAGAATTTTAAATTTTTGAGCAAACAGAGGTAGAAACTTTTGAAATTAAAGGCCGATTAAAACTTTTAGTGAACAAAACTTCATCCCCCTTATTTACATCGAGACTATAGTGTATCACACTTTTGCTAATTGTCAAGCGTTCTTTCATTTTATATTTTTTTTCCACGTAGGGGCAGGTTCTAAACCTGCCCTAAATATCAACCCTACCCCAAATATAGACAGGGCGGATTTATGTGGGGCGGATTTAGAATCCGCCCCTACGGGAATGGTAATCCATCCAAACGGGAAGAGGAGGAAAATAATCCAAAAAATATCAAATCATAATCAGTCATTGCATCGAATTTTTGAGATATAAAAAACCTCATTGGCATACTCCATTTTAAAATACCCTAACCCCATTTTCTCAAGTATCCCAGAAATAAACCGGCCATAATGACCCGCCATCCCCTTTGCTTTTCCCGTAAGACTCCGCGAAGGAAACGAAATGACAATGTATTTTGCCTTTAATGCCTTTATTAATTTTTCACTGATCCCCTTCTCCTGCTGCTCCAGGCAGGGCAAAGTTTTCAAAAGAAAAACCACATCCACCTCTTCCCGCGGCAACGAAACCAGGATATCCGCGCAATGGCCGACATAGGATTTTTCTAAATATTTAAAAAATTCGTTAATAGCGCTCATCAACCGCGTATCAATATCAAAGGCAATATATTCCACACCCGCTTCCAACCCCATCCAGGGCACGGAAAACGGATTCAACCCGCAAGCCAGGTCCAGTATCTTCCTCGGTTTCCCAATCCTGGCAAATAAATCCCTGTAA
>JAUPLE010000353.1 GCA_030837085.1 Acidobacteriota bacterium
GCGCCGGTGAAAGAGCCCCGGGCGTGGCCGAAGAGTTCGTTTTCCAGGAGTTCCGCGGAAAGCGAGGGGCAGGAAACAGCCACAAAGGGATTATTTGCCCGTTGGCTCCAGTCATGGATGGCCCTGGCCAGGATAGTTTTCCCGGTGCCGCTTTCGCCTTTCAGTAAAATATTGACGTCCGCTGCAGCGGCTTCGCGGGCAATGGCCATTATTTTTTGCATGGCCGGGCCGCGGCTGGAGAGGTCGATCTCCGGGAAATTGGAATCCAGGTTAGCTTGAAGGTCCTGGATTTGTTTTTGAAGGGTTCTCAGTTCGAATATTTTTTCGACGACGATTTTGATTTGGGCGGGGTTAAAGGGTTTGGGGATATAATCCGCGGCGCCTTTGCGGATGGCTTCGACCGCCGAATCGATGGAGGCGTAAGCCGTAATAACCACGACTTTGGCGGTGGGGGAATGGGATTGTAAATAAGGAAGGAGGTCGAGGCCGTTTTTTGTTCCCAGGCGCAGGTCCAGGAAAACCACATCGAATAGGCGCTGTTTTATTTCTTCGACGGCGTCATCGAAATTACTGACTGTCCTGACCGAATGGCCTTCGATTTCCAGGCACAGAGAGATCGTTTTACGGATATTCAGTTCATCGTCCACCACCAGGATGTTTAGTTTATCCCGGCTGTTTGATTTTTTTTCAATCTCGTTCATCGTCGATTTCCTGGAAAAGTTCTCACAAGAGATTATACTTCATATTTATTTGCGTTTAACTCCGCCTCTTCGTACCAGTCCCAATCCTGAGAGGTAAATATCCGGGACATCGATCCGATCGCCCAAACGTTCCCGGAAAATTCCCAGGTCCTTCAGGTAATCTATAAATTCTCTCGCATCAGCGGCAGGAGGTTTAATACCAGTTTTGGAATCGGACCAGGAATCTTCCCAATTCTCGGAAAGTAATTTTTGAAGTTCCTTTCGTGGCCAGGGTACCAGCTTATTTTCCCTGATTCTTTTCTTTATACCATCAAGCCAGGGCCATTCGAAATACGCATAAGTAACGTGATCGTTTGATATATCATCTAAAGCCCTGCGCAAGGTCGCCGGTCGAAAAAGATGGGGTACTTTTGCACCTGGATTTTCCCATTCTTTGTCGGCGGATATCTCAAAAAGCCTTACCAACAAGCGTGGAGTAACCATATTTTTGCTGTCCCGGAGATGGTCCAGCACCCAGGTAAAACTCTGGCCCTTCCGGTTGCCTGCCCCCATGTATTTCCCAATTATCCGCTCGATAAAGGGTCGGGCGTCTTCGGCATCGCTTAAATCGGGAATATATCCGAATATTGGGTCCTTATCTTTCTTGAAGGGAATTTTTGCACTTTTACAATAATTATATAAATCGTCGCTTGTATTGGCAATTCGTTTTATCAGCATGGAAAAAAGGTTTTTATCGCTCCAGGTTAATTCCACACGGTTGGCAGCCAGTTTCGCCAGTTCAGCTCCGCCCATACTGGAATGACGGCGGAATAAATCGGACCGTAGAAAGATTTTGGCGCGAATCCTCCTCCACCTTCGGGAATAACTGGACCAGAAATCAATCAGTCCCCTGACAGCCCATGTCATCGCATCCCAATTACTTCCTCCGAGTCTATCCAGTTCATCATACCCGATAAATATCCAGGAATCCTCTTTTTCGAGTTTTTCATCCAGGCTGTCAAGCGCAAGAAGGGGCTTGTTTCCTAATTTGTCAAACGTTTTCAGGATCGCTTCCGGGTCCCCTCCCTTGATTTCAGACAATTCATCAATTGAAGAATCGCATAGTTCCTTATGTAGTTTTCTCACCAGGAAAGTAAACCAGAAGTCGGTTGCTTTATCAGGGGAGTTCATTACATTTATTACACCTTTTGCATCAGGAAAATTTTTTTCAGAAACGCCATGGGGTATCCATTTGAGATGTTGAGTGTCTAAATAAGGCAGACGTTGTAATGGATCGAAAGGTTCCAGGTAAGGCAACAAGTTGTTCTCAAAAACAGCTTTGAATAGCGCCGATTTGCCAGTGCCGCGGTTCCCCACCACAAGAACGACATCAGGGTCAAAGGCCCTGAGATGCTGGGATATGGGATACCAGTACTTTGGAAAATCATTGCTATTTTCAGAATCCGCCTGCCCATATCCCAGGAAGCGAAGTTGCTCAAGTAATAATTGCTGACTATCTTTCTTAAACTTGCTCATGATTAAACCCCTTCGAAATTTTTGAGAATACGTTCCGTAAGTGTCTTATAATCTTCGGAATCACTAAGTAACCGCGCAATATCATCGATTTGGCGATAATTGGTTAAACGGTCGTCGTATTGAATCGATACAGGATTATGCGGGGCATCCGATGATTCTATATCCTCAAGCCCCCACATATTATCGTTGGAAATTTCCGCATAATAGGATTCGGTGAATTCATCTCTCGAACGTTCGGTAAACTCTTCCCGGGATTTTTTTGCCAGGTCGGGATCCCGCGGGACCATTGCTTGAACCAGGATTAAATCGGCCTGCGAACGTTCCGCACGAATATTTTGAACTCCTAACCGTTCGATTATCAATTTCAACCCCCGCCAGCTTTGTTCCGAAGATGTCCCGAAAATCACGTTCAAATGAGCGAATCCCCCCGCCAATACGCCTGCCGGAACAGCAAGACCGGCGCGGACATCGATTAAAATCCAATCCGGTTTTAAATTCTCTCTAACATCTTCAAGCAATCGATAAAAAATATGCTCCCTGGGGTTATTCGCATACAGTTCTATATCAAGGCGGGATAGTTTCCATAAATAATTTTCATCTAACCGGCCTGCCGGGATAACCAGGATTTCACCCGCCCCGGTTACGTTTTCACGCCGACAGGCATGGTAATAATCTCTAAAATCGATATGATTGAATTTTTTTTCAAGAATATAATCGACCACTCCCCATCGGGCAGTCGTACCATTTTCATCCGCCGCAAGAAGCGAGCCGATCCCCGGGGCATCGAGGTCGGCATCGATAACCGCGACCCGTTCACCAATCCAGGCTCGTTGGACCGCAAATGCAGCCAATGCCGTCGTCCTTCCCACTCCCCCTTTAAAAGAGTAGAAGGTAAGAATCGGGGGTTCTTTTGAACTCTGGCGACCGGGTTTTTCCCACGGGGGATCCAATAATGGTGCAACCCAGCCCCCGTGAGTACGGTAACGCCCCACTATTCGCAATCGGGGCTCATTCACATCCGGCTCGCCTTCATCCCATACCGTATCGTAAACCTTTTTATCCAATTTTGAAAGGTTTTTATTTGAAATCCACATAGAATCCATATCTATTAATTTACTGAAATTCGCTAATTTTTCTTTAATAACCTTAACTAAGCTGTTCTCTTGTTCTTTCTCGGGCCAGACTACCAGTTTGAATCCTCCATATAAATCATGGATAAGCGCGATGCGGCAAGTGGAAAATTTTCCCAATATCGAAAGGAGCTCAGATATTACTGTTTTTTTTATTTCATCGATATGACTTGTATTCATAATTAC